>JBBQNS010000020.1:0-44141 GCA_038330175.1 Kiritimatiellia bacterium | reverse complement strand
TATTGAACAAATCGATCCTGTAACCTAAACATGACTCACTCCTATATTTCGCAACATGGCCATTCCATGCCGCTTAGTGAGTCAGATTATACAAGCACAATCCGCTTGGCAGTTTCACTCCGCGAAGCGGTTCCGTTCAAGGTGTCCTTATCCGGGTTGAGCGGGGCATCTATCGGCTTGCGGATGCAGACATTTCGGAAAACATCACGCTGGCGGCGGTTGGCAAACGAATTCCAAACGGTGTTGTCTGCCTGCTTTCGGCCCTGCGCTTTCACAATATCGGCACACAGAATCCGCCGGATGTCTGGATTGCTCTGAAACAGAAAACAGCTCCTCCCCGGGTAAGAGACCTGCCTCTCCACGTAGTTTGGTTCTCGGATACATCTTATGCAACAGGCACCGAGTCTCACATTCTCGACGGGGTGATTGTTCGGGTAACTAATCCTGCCAAGACCGTGGTTGATTGCTTTAAATATCGCAATAAAATCGGCCTTGATGTGGCTCTGGAGGCGCTGAAGGAATGTATCAGGAAACGCAAATGCTCACCTTCTGAACTCTGGGAATACGCCAAAGTCTGCCGGGTGTCTAATGTTATGCGCCCGTTTCTGGAGGCTGTGATATGACCGTTTTCAAACCAATAAACTTTTCAGCATCGGTTCGACAACGGCTCGCGAATCATGCGGCGAAAACTAAGGATGATTTTCAGGTCATTCTTGCTCAATACGGATTTGAACGCCTTCTTTATCGCCTCAGCCAGTCCTCTCATGCCAAACAATTCACCCTTAAGGGTGCGCTGAAACATCCTGAATATCCATGTTGATTTTTTGTTTCGCATCAATTTGATGTGCAATAGTTTATGATGCAGTCATGAAATATCGTAGCTGAAATTCGATTGATTCAAGTCGTAAGGGACTAGGATGTGGGAGGGGTGCTATGCGCCGCGACTGACTCCAAACGGATACCCAGGCATGAAGAATCGCGGCGCATAGCGCCCCTCCCACGAGAGAATCTGAACTTGAGCGCCTGATTGTTACACTGCATTAACACTTAGACGTCTGCCTCTCTCTCCTGCTCCCATAAACACCACATTTAGGCTTGTACTTTAAAGTGTGGGATTCTCTGCGTCTCCGTGCCTCTAGCGTAACGGGCGGTTATCTTCTCTTAGATTAGACTACACGAGGGGTTGTGGGTGGTTGAGTAAACTGCATAACCAGAATGGTTTATGGTTAAGAGGGTTTATTGTTGATGCTTAACGCGTTAAGCAAGTGTTTTCGACGCTCCCAACCATGAACCATCAACCATTCCCTTTGACACATTCCCTTTCAACCATTGACACATTCAGCCTAATAAACTAGTTTGACTAGGTCGAAAAGGAGTCTTATGCACACAGTTAGCTTATTTGATGCCAAAACACATCTCTCCCGAATTGTTGAGGAACTGACCAGCGGGGTTGAGCAGGAAATCGTGATTTCTCGACATGGGAAACCTATGGTTCGAGTTGTAGCGATTCGCCCAAAAGACGCGTCGAACCGCATCGGGTTGGCGAAGGGGAATTTCGTGGTTCCTGATGATCTTGATGCCGTGAACCCGGAAATTGCCAAACTCTTCGCCGCAGAAGGGAAAGCCGCGCATGCGACTGCTCCTTGATACCCATATCATTCTGTGGGCACTCACGGATGACCCAAGGCTGTCTATCCGTGTTCGGGAACTATTACTCGATCCCCATCATGATGTTTTCTTCAGTGCGGCTTCGGTCTGGGAAATAGCCATCAAGCGAACCCTGCGACGAGTGGATATGCCCCTCTCCGCCGAAGAAGCCCTCAAACTGTTTCATGATGCCGGCTACGAGGAATTAAGCATTTCATCCACCCATGCCGCCTTGGTCGAGACATTGCCACAAATTCATGCCGACCCTTTCGACCGCCTCCTGGTCGCCCAAGCCCTATCCGAACCCATGCGCCTCATCACTCACGACCAAATCATCGCCCGCTATAGCAATACGATTATGCTGATATGATGGTTCATGGTGGATGGTTAAGAAGTCCCATGCATA
This sequence comes from Kiritimatiellia bacterium, assembly GCA_038330175.1. Taxonomy (GTDB): domain Bacteria; phylum Verrucomicrobiota; class Kiritimatiellia; order CAIKKV01; family CAITUY01; genus JAABPW01. Next base: position 42,088 of record JBBQNS010000020.1, on the reverse strand, counting down.
ACAAGAAAAACATCACATTCCACGGCACGGCAGTTGCCCGTCTGCAGGGATGGTTACTAACGTGTCCGATGCAGATCCGGTGGCGGGTGTGCGCCGCTTATCTGGGTGTCATCGCCGTTCTTTCTCTTTTACCCGCAGCGATATTCCCGCAGTCGGCAACATCGCTTCCCGGCGCTGATAAATGGGTGCATGTGATGATGTATGGTGGCTTGGCTTCACTTCTGCAATGGTTGGTTTCCGGAAAGCGCCTCGGGCCAAGGCTGGGGTGGCTGGTGGTGGTTGGTGCGTTCGGCTATGGTCTTTTGATGGAGATCCTCCAGGCCCTCTATACCCATGGGCAGCGTGGGTTCGGCTGGGATGACCTTGCCGCCAATATGGTCGGTGCTATCATCTTTTGGTTTATCGCCATGCTGATTTCCCGACCCTTAGGAGCGCCAAGGTAAGGGGAAGTTGTTGAGGATATGAGACGTGAAGTGTGAGATGTGAGTTTTTCTATTTTAAGCAGAACGAAGTTCAGGTAGGGCGAAGCGTCCCGCTGAGCCGTGTGGGCAGGGAAGCGCCTGGATCGACTTTACTACGCGCCCCGGCTCGATTGGATATCTCGCCCTACCTGATTGAAAGCCATGCCCATGCGCCTCAGCACGCACGACCAAATCGTCGCCCATTACCGTGGTTTAATGGTTGATAGTTCATGGTTCATGGTGGATAATTCAAAGGAATACCAAACACATTAACCATTAACCACTCATGTTGACCCAATTATCAAAACGAAATTTCTACCTTCTTCTGACGGCCGATGTTGTCCTTTTTTTTGTTTCCCTGGTGCTGTCCTACACCGTCCGCTACACCTGTGAGATTCCCCACCTTGAATTTCATCGCATTATCGAAATTCTGCCTTGGGTTGTCACTGTCAAATGCCTGACCTTTGTGGCCTTTGGCGTCTACCGGGGAATGTGGCGCTATACCAGCCTGCCGGATGCGCTGAATCTGGCCAAAGCCACTGCGCTCGCCTCGTTGATCATCATTGCCGGCATCACGTTCTTCAACCGGTTTAATGGGTATCCCCGTTCTGTATTCATTGCTGACAGTATCTTTACCCTGTTCTTGTGTGGCGGCATCCGGCTTGCCATCAGGCTGTATTTTTCAGCTCTTCGAAAGAGGACCGGCAAAGATGAGGACAAGCCCCGTTCGTACATCCGGGTCGTACTGATCGGCGCAGGGGATGCCGCCGATAAGATCATCCGGGAAGTACAGGGAAACCCCTGGTCCCCTTACCAGATCACCTGCTGCCTCGACGACGATGCGTCCAAACATCACCGCTCCATGCTTGGCATCCCCATCCGCGGTCCGATCAGCCGCCTTCGACACTTTGCGGAAGCCTTCAAAGCCTCTGAAGTGCTGATTGCCATGCCCTCAATCTCGGGGGCTCGAATGCGGGAGATTGTCGAGGTCTGCAAGGAGTCCGGCCACTCCTTCAGAACACTCCCGTCCATGAGCTCTCTGATAGATGGGCAGATCACCATCAATGACCTGCGCCCCGTAAACTTCGAAGATCTCCTGGGACGGCCTCCTGCGAAATTAGATCTGACCGGAATCGGCCATTATCTCACGGGAAAGACTGTGGCCGTAACCGGGGCGGGTGGTTCCATCGGCTCCGAGTTGTGCCGGCAGATCATCCAATTCAAGCCCGAGGCACTGGTTTTGATCGAGGGCTCTGAATACAACCTGTACAACGTAGACTCTGAACTCAGAACGGGAAAAAAGTTTTCTTCTGTGTTCCCCGCCATGGGCCGTGTCCAGGATCGACCTTTGATGGAACGTATTTTCGCGCGGTTCAGGCCACACGTCGTATTCCATGCTGCCGCCTGCAAGCATGTGCCCATGGTGGAAATGAACCCGTGGGAAGCCGTTTTCAACAATGTGGTCGGCAGTCAGGTCATTATGGACGTAGCGGAGAAGTATGGCGCGGAACGTTGCGTTTTCATCTCTACGGACAAAGCCGTGCGCCCCACCAATGTTATGGGTGCCAGCAAGCGGGTGGTAGAAATCCTGCTTCAGTGCCGACCGCTCGGGAAAACGCGGTTCATGGCGGTCCGATTCGGCAACGTGGTGGGCTCGTCCGGCTCAGTCATCCCCCTGTTCCAGAAACAGATCAAAGCGGGGGGGCCAGTAACCGTAACGGATCCCGAAATGACCCGCTACTTCATGACCATTCCCGAAGCCTCTCAACTGGTCTTGCAAGCTGGCTCGCTCGGCGAAGGCGGCGAGATCTTCATTCTGGAAATGGGAACCCCGGTCAAAATCGCCGACATGGCGCGCGATCTGATCCGTCTTTCGGGAAAGGAACCCGACGGCGATATCAAGATCGTCTACACCGGACTTCGTCCGGGCGAAAAGCTTTACGAGGAACTAATCACCCACGGGGAGGGCGTCGTGCCGACTACCCATGAAAAGATCCTGGTTTTGCGACGCAGCGAACAGGCAAGCGAGGAAGTATGCCGAATGGTGACCTCAACCCTTTCGGATCTCGTCAGGGCCACCAGTACCCACGACGCCAAAAGCATCAAGGCGACTCTGAACGGCATGGTTCCAGAATATATCCCCTCCGATGCCGCCAGCGTCCTTTGCGAGAAACCCAGCCCCACCGCTGCCACAGCGCAAATCACGACATAAATCCCTCGCACGGAGTGCACTTCCGCAGAACCTTTCATTTAGAATCTTTCAACCAGAATGTCAGAGTTTGAACAGAAGCACACAAAGATCACAAAGGATGCATGTTTTTTCGTCTCCGGCGGGAAGAAATCTAAACTTCGTGTTCTTCGTGAACTTCTGTTTAAAATTCTTTTCCGCCTGAGTATTAACTGACCTGGACTGCATGAAGAATTTGTCATGCGCCCCCTCCCCGTTGCGATCTCTCAAACAATTTTATTGACGATCCCCTCATTAATGTCATATAAATCCAACACTTTTCTGAATCCCAATTGATTCGCTTTGTCGCGACACAACCTATTCCACATCTTTATCGATTGTTTTATAACTCTTAATACCTTGTGCTAACTGAAGCCTGATGCGGCACTTTATTTCATTTTTTTCGTCTCTATGATCAAAATTGCATTAACCGGCGGTATCGCCTGTGGAAAAAGCCTTGCGGGAGAAATTATTCGGGCAAGCGGAATCCCCGTCTGCGAGGCAGATGAAATCGGGCACGCGGTGCTGGAGCAGGAGGGGATCATCAAAGCGGCATTGATTAAGGAATTCGGGAATACAGTGATAAGCGCCAACGGCCATATTGACCGGGCAGTACTCGGACAGGAAGTCTTTGCGGATCCCGTTAAACGGTTGAAATTGAATAGCATAGCCCATCCAGTGATTCTCAAGCGACTGGAGGACTGGGTGGCAAAACAGGCGCCTCTATCTGACCGTGTCGTTGCGATCATTCCACTGTTGTACGAAATCGGGGCGGAAAGTGCTTGGGATAAAGTCATTTGCATCGGAGCCCCGGAAGCCGAACAACTCCAGAGGCTGACGGAGCGGGGGTTGTCTCCCGAGGAGGCCCAGCTCCGGATCAAGGCTCAAATGAGTCAACTTGAGAAAATGGAACGTGCCGATTACGTTATTTATAATTGCGGAAGTAAGTCATTGTTGGAGAAGCAGATCAATCAGGTATTGCGGAGTATCCGCGGAGAGTAATTATGGACGATAGACAACCAAATTCAAACAGACCGGACTCGAATAGACCAGACGCAGGCAGACCGGATCATCGACGCGGAGGGGGAGGGGGACATAGCCGTCGCGGTGGACGCCCTCAACAACGACGCCCTCCAAAACCGGACATGATGATGGACCGGCCGCCCCAGCACCTGCCTCCTCCACAAACCAACGGTTCGATGGGACCTCAAGACCCTACCGCCCAACCCCTCCCCACTGGTGAGTATCAACCGGCAGGAGTTCCCCCTCAATCCACAGAAGGGCACCCCATGCCGGATGTGGGTGGGCACCCCCCGTCCGCTCCCCGTCAACAAGGGACTCCGCAATCCTTAAATCTTTCGGATCTCCAGTTACGCCCGGTTCCGAACCTCCATCTCATGGCGGAAACCTATGGGCTAATTGATCTGGGCGCCTTGCGAAAGCACGAATTAATATTCGAAATCATGAAAGCCAATGGCCGGTTAAACGGCACGTTGCACGGAAAAGGCGTTTTGGAAATCTTGCCCGATGGCTTCGGCTTCTTACGCTCCCCGTATTACAACTATCTCCCCTGCCCCGAGGATATCTACGTTTCCCCCTCCCAGATCCGTCGTTTCGCCCTGCGAACGGGTGATCTGGTGGAAGGCGAGATCCGGGCACCAAAAGACAAAGAACGTTTTTTTGCTTTGGTCAAGGTCGACACCATCAACCTCGGTGAACCGGAAAAGTCCAAAGGCAAGGTTCCTTTCGAAAATCTGACGCCGCTCTTTCCCGATCGGCGCTTCATCCTGGAACGGGAGCCCAGTGAAGTCTCTATGCGCGTCATGGATCTCTTCACTCCGATCGGCATGGGTCAGCGTGGCTTGATTGTCGCCCCGCCCCGTACCGGTAAAACGGTTCTTCTGCAAAAGATCGCCAATAGTATTTCGGCGAATCATCCGGAAGCCTACCTGATTATCCTGCTCATTGATGAGCGGCCTGAAGAAGTGACCGATATGGAGCGCACCACAAAGGCGCACGTGCTCAGCTCGACCTTCGATGAGCCACCAGAGCGGCATGTCCAAGTCGCCGAAATGGTGATCGAAATGGCCAAGCGCATGGTGGAATGCGGCAAGGACGTTTGCATCCTGCTCGATAGCATCACGCGGTTAGCCCGTGCTTACAACACGCTGCAGCCCCATAGCGGCAAGATCCTGTCGGGCGGTGTGGACGCCAATGCCCTTCACAAGCCCAAACGCTTCTTTGGTGCCGCTCGCAATATTGAACACGGTGGCAGTTTGACCATTATCGCCACGGCACTGGTTGACACCGGTAGCAGGATGGACGAGGTGATCTTCGAAGAGTTCAAGGGAACCGGCAACATGGAACTTTGCTTGGACCGGACCTTGGTGGATAAGCGAATTTTCCCGGCTATCAATGTGGAAAAATCTGGCACTCGCAAAGAGGAACTCTTGCTCCATCCCGACGAGCTAGGTAAGATCTGGATTTTACGTCGAGCTGTCAATGGGCTCCAGCCAGTGGAGTCGATGGAATTGATTGTAAATAAACTGAAGAAAACAAAGAGTAATGCCGAATTTTTGATGGCGATGAAAGAATAAGGGAGAATAGAGTAAACTTATGAAAGTTATAGTCGAACAGATCGGGCCTTGCCGCAAAACTCTGCGAATCGAAGTCCCGGCAGAACAAGTCACAACCGAATACCAACAGGTCATTAAATCAATTGCCGCTCGCGCTCGCATCCCCGGCTTCCGCCAGGGTAAAGCTCCCGCTGCCATTGTTGAAAAGAAGTTCTCGAAGGATGCCCTTGAAGAAACCCGCGAACGGCTTGTGCCGACGGCCTATCAGACGGCCCTCAAGCAGGAAAACATCACCCCCGTCGCCGTGGTAGATGTCAGCGATGTTCAGATCGCCAAAGAACTTCCGCTTTCCTTCAAAGTCACTGTCGATTTGATGCCTGAATTCGCGCTTCCTCCTTACAAGGGAATCACCATCACCAGTCACAAGGTGGAAGTGAAACAGGAAGACATCGAGCATGTATTGACCAGTATCCGTGACCGCAGCGCCCATTTTGAGGTGGTCACCGGCCGTGCTGCCAAAAAAGAGGATGTTGTTGAGATCGACTATAGCGGAGTCTGCGAAGGACGCCCCGTCAGTGAAGTCGCGCCCGATCGGCCCGAGCTTGCACAGGGCAAAGATTTCTGGGTATTGCTCGCGGATAATATGCCGGAGTTCCTCCCCGGCATCAAAGCTCAAATCGAAGGCATCGAAGTCGGCCAGACCCGTGAGGTCACCATTTCGTTCCCCGCTGATTATCGTGCCAAAGCCATGGCCGACAAGTCCGCCATCTACACGATTACGGCCAAGGGCATCCGGGAACGCCACTCACCCGAACTGAGTGACGAATTCGCCAAAACCGTTGGCGCTGATTCCGTGGCGGATCTCCGCGTCAAGGTGAAGGAAAACCTGGTGGCAACCGCCACCCAGACCGAAACCAGCCGCCAGAAAGACGAGATCGTCAAGTGGGTGATGGAACATACCCCACTTAACGACCTGCCTCAATCGCTGGTCGAGGAAGAAGCCCGCCACATTATCCAGGACGTTGTTCAGGAAAACATGCGGCGCGGTGTCAGCAAGGATGATATTGAGTCCCACCGCGAAGATATCTTCAATCGGGCGTCTCAGTCGTCTTCCGAACGTGTCAAGGTCAACTACATCCTGACTCGTATTGCCGAAGAAGAGAAGATCACCGTCTCTGAAGCCGATATGGAAAAGCGCTTCAGCGAAATGGTCAACCAGTACGGTCAAACTCCCGAGAAACTGAAAGAAGATATGGAAAAGCGGGGCGCCGTTGAGACGCTTCGCCGTAATCTACGCCTTGAAAAAGCCGTCGATTCTCTATATTCCACTGCAACGATCACCCCTGAATGACAAAGGCTTCCTCCATGCAAACAACTCATCAAATGCTAGTGCCCATGGTCGTCGAACAAACCGGCCGCGGCGAGCGGGCTTACGACATCTATTCACGCCTATTAAAAGACAGGATCATCTTTATCGGCGGGGGTGTCGACGATGACACCGCCAGCCTGATCATTGCCCAGATGCTCTTTTTACAAAGCGAAGACGCTGAGAAAGACATCAGTTTTTATATCAACTCGCCCGGTGGATCCGTCACCGCCGGTCTGGCCATCTACGATACGATGCAGTTTTTAAAATGCGATGTTGCCACCTATTGCATGGGCCAAGCGGCCAGCATGGGCGCCATCCTGCTCACAGCGGGTGCCAAAGGCAAGCGATTTGCGCTTCCCAACGCCCGCATCATGATTCATCAGCCCTGGGGTGGAGCCCAGGGGCAGGCCTCAGATATTAGTATCCAGGCGAAAGAGATTCTGCGCTTGCGAGACCGCTTGAACGATATCCTGGCCTTCCATACCGGCAAATCGCTGGACGCGATCGTCAAGGATGCTGATCGGGACTTCTTTATGTCAGCCGATGAGGCTTGCGCCTACGGGTTAGTCGACTCCGTTCTAGTCAAAAACGTGAAAACAAGTACAAAGAAATAATAATTCGGTATGGCTAAATCAAAAAATAGAGAGCCCGGATGTTCGTTCTGTGGTCGCACCGCACCCGACGCAGGCAACTTGCTAGCCGGACCCAACGACGTCTTCATCTGTCAGAGCTGCTCAAAGCTCAGCCAGGATATGTTTGAAAAAAGCGGCAAGGACGATAAACCCCAAGGGGCTCCGGCCACCGTACCCACCGCTAAAAAAGAGAAGTCTTTGCCGCCATTAAAGATCCCTAAACCGCACGAGATCTATGACTACTTGAATCAGTACGTCATTGGGCAGGATCAAACAAAGAAAGTGCTGTCCGTAGCGGTCCACAATCACTACAAGCGTCATCAGCAGGATTCCCATGTCGAGGCCCAGAAAGCCTACAAAGATGTTGAGATTGAAAAAAGTAACATCCTGATGATTGGCCCGACCGGAACCGGCAAAACCTTGCTGGCCCGTACGTTGGCTAAGTGCCTGGATGTCCCTTTCAGCATTTCCGACGCCACCACCTTGACTGAAGCAGGTTATGTCGGCGAAGATGTGGAAAACGTTTTACTGCGCCTGATTCAGGCCGCCGACGGAGATATTTCCCGGGCCGAGCGGGGGATCATCTACATCGATGAAATTGATAAAATCGCCCGCAAAACCGAAAATGTTTCCATCACCCGTGACGTTTCCGGCGAAGGGGTTCAGCAAGCTCTGCTGAAAATCATTGAAGGCACCACGGCCAGTGTTCCGCCTAGTGGGGGTCGTAAACATCCTCAACAGGAATACCTTAAAATCAATACCGAACACATTCTATTCATTTGTGGCGGTGCTTTTGTAGGCATGGACGATATTCTGCGCCGACGCCAAAATACACAAACACTTGGGTTCGGGGAGCCGGAGAAAAAGAGCGCGGCAGAACAGGTTAGTAACCGCATTGAGCCTGAAGACCTGATACGATATGGGCTGATCCCGGAATTTATCGGACGCCTTCCCATCGTTACTTTGTTGAGCCCCTTGACCGAGGATGATCTGGTGCGGGTGCTGACGGAACCCAAAAACTCCATGATCCGCCAGTATCAAAAGCTCATGGCCATGGAAGACGTTAGCCTAACCTTTGCGGAAGCGGGTATGAAAGAGCTGGCCCGTATCGCAGTCAAAAAGGGCACGGGCGCGCGCGGACTAAGGGCTATTCTCGAACATCTGATGCTCGAGGTTATGTTCGAGGTCCCTAAACGTGGGAATATCAAGGACTTCAACGTCACGAAGTCCATGGTCGTATCCCAGCGCGTCTCACTGGATACCGTCGCGGAATCGGCAGCATAACTTCAGCCTCCCTGATTTCGCTAAAGGTCTTGAGTGTGCCTACCGTAAAAGCGGCGCCTCGCCGCTTTGCTGCAGGACAGAAACGCGGCGAGGGCGCTGCGTCTACAAAATGCCAAGTCATTTTCCGTCGAGACCAAGGAGTCTGAGCTTAAAGCCGGCGGATTCTGACTTTGATGGCATGTAAAACGGGTGTTTCAGCAATCAAAATCAAATAGCCGCCTCCCCCTGCACCGCTTAATTTCCAGCCGAGCGCTTGATGGCGATACAACTCAATCTGAGTTTGGACTCCTTCAGAAACCATGTTAGGGAACATAGCAATCTGTGCTTCAAACCCGCCGGTTAACGCTTCCCCAAAGGCGTTTAAATTACGGGCTTTGATCGCATCCCAACATGCTGTCGCCGCTTTGCTGAGGGAAGCGGCGCCGCTCTCATCAAGGCGGGTATTTTCAAGCACGTTATAGCTGGAAATCCGAGGATAGAGCGGGACCAGGTAAAGATGGGCTTCAAGCCAGGACAGGATCTCATTATCGTAAATCGATTCGATCGATGAGGGCCAGTATTCGCCTTTGTCATACCACAGCTTATTGAGTCCCGGCATCACAATACCCAACGCATCCTGGGACCCGCTGACGTACTTGGTACCAGGTGGATTTTCAAAACAAAAAAGTGTTTTTGACAGTTTTTCTTTATCACCATCAGGAACGTTGGTCTGCCACAATTCAATCGCTTTCTTACGGGAACTGGTTGCCATACCACTGCGGTCATTGAAATCGTAATCGGGCTCGATGGAGATGGTCAGGACTGGACCGGGAACATATTTCGAAACATAGGGCTGATCCAGCCAGCCCCCGCACAAGTCTATGCGATAGGGAATTAGACACTCCTGCCGAAGCGCCGTCGTTGATCTTCGCGGCAGATTCCCATGGGGGACTCTTTTGCTGATCACGTAGTCAATGCCCAGCTCTTTAGAAATTCTCTCTTTTTCAGGGCTATGCCCATCTTCATTCACGAAAAAATAATCAGGACGAAGCTCCCGCAGTTCCTTTTCAAAATCGAGTAGCCCGCTCCCGGAACTGATCCAGGCTTTTTTGACTACCTTGAGAGAGCTCACCATATAGAGTCGTTCGTCGTCGGTATTAATGGTCTTGCGCGCTTTTAAGTCATAAATCGTTTTACTTGAACCAATACCAACATAAAGTTCGCCGAGCTTGGCGGCCTCTTCAAAAAAAGCGACATGCCCGCTATGCAACATATCGTAACAGCCAGATACAAAAACTTTTTTCGCCATATGCTTATTGTTTCAAAAACTTAGCTTTGTGATCGCGTGCAGACCGGGAGTACACCAAATTCAGGAAACCAACTCAATACCAGATGTTTGGTAATTACCCACGGAGAACAGCCAAACGTTGGCGCAATTGTTGCTCCAGCTGCCGGATGACCACGGGATCAGCGGGAGGAGTTCCTGACAAAGGCAAGTCTCTCCCCAATGCACAATATTTTCCTGCCGCCAAAGTATGATAAGGCAGTAGTTCCACACGCTGGATGCAAGTGTAGGGGGCTAACAGCATAGCCATATCTTCAATAAAGGTCGGATTATCGCTCCACCCCGGAACAAACACATGCCTGATCCAGACCGGCTGCCCCTGCGCTTCGGCAGCCTTAAGCAAAATCAGCGCTGACTCCAAGCCCCCCCCAGTCAGCGCCTGGCACCGAACGGGATCCGGATGCTTGATATCCAATAGCAATAGATCAGCCAACCGCGCCGCCTCAAGCGCCTCCGGCGAGACACAAATCCCACTGGTGTCTAGAGCAGTATGGATGCCCGCAGCACGGCAGGCTTGCAGGAGTTCAGCCACTGCCGCAGGTTGGGCCAGAGGCTCCCCCCCCGACAAAGTAACCCCACCCTCCGGTCCGAAATAAGGACGCGTCCGCTCAATGGCGTACATCAATTCCTGAATAGTGGTATCACGTCCCCCCTCGAAGCACTGAGTGTCGGGGTTCTGACAATAAAGACATCGTAACGGGCACCCCTGAAAAAAGATCACGCACCGCACGCCAGGCCCGTCCACACCCCCCAGCGTCTCAATGCTATGAATACGGCAACTGCCCATGATGAAACCAGTCCTTACAAATTGGTGTGAAAGGTTCGCGCGATTACTTCATCCTGCTGTTTACGACTTAAGCGAGTAAAATTGACGGCATACCCGGAAACCCGAATAGTAAGTTGCGGATAGCGTTCAGGATGGACTTGGGCATCCAGCAGTTGTTGCCGATTTAAGACGTTAACATTCAAATGGTGGCCCTCCTGTTTGAAATAGCCATCAAGAATGTTGATCAGGTTGGCCGCCTGCTCGGGCCCTGTTGCACCCAAACTGGCCGGTGTAATCGTAAAGGTGCAGCTAATGCCATCTCGACAACTGTCATACGGTATCCCCGCCACTGAGTTCAGCGAGGCCAAGGCGCCACGCCCATCCCGGTTGTGCATGGGATTGGCCCCGGGGGCAAAAGGCTTCCCGGCGGACCGACCATCGGGAGTCGCTCCTGTCGAGCGACCATATACCACGTTGGACGTAATCGTCAGAATGGAAAGGGTGTGTTGTGAGCCGCGATAGGTCTGATGTTTTTTAAGCCCCTGCTCAAACGAGCGCACCAGGTCTGTTGCCATCCCATCCACACGCGGATCGTCGTTACCGTAGCAGGGGAAAGCACCAGCGATAGCAAAATCAACAGCCACTCCACGACTATCGTTCACCGGTGTCACGTGCGCATAACGAATGGCGCTCAGACTATCGGCCATTACAGAAAGTCCCGCCAGACCAAACGCCATAAAACGCTCCACATAAGTGTCGTGCAGGCTCATCTCCAACTTCTCGTAGGCATATTTGTCATGCATGAAATGGATGATGTTCATGGTGTTGACGTAATTCTCGCAGAGCCAATCGCAATAGAATTGAAACTGCTCCATCACCTGGCCATACTCTAGCGGTGCCCCCGTCAGTACGGGGCGATCCGGCGCGATTTGCTTACCCGAATGTTCATCGCGGCCCCCGTTAATCGCCAACAACAGGACTTTGGGCAAGTTACAGCGTGCGCCAAAATACTGCATTTGCTTGCCAATCCGCATAGCCGAAACACAGCAGGCGATGCCATAGTCATCGCCGTACCGCGGCCGCATCAAATCATCATTCTCATATTGGATTGAATCAGTCTCAATGCTGACACGCGCGCAGTATCGCCGAAACGCCTCCGGCAGATGGGCAGACCACAGGATCGTCAGATTGGGTTCAGGCGCATGTCCCAACGTATAAAGCGTATTCAGGAATCGAAAACTGGTGCGGGTCACCAGAGTGCGTCCATCTTCGCCCATTCCCCCCAGCGCTTCCGTGATCCACATGGGATCCCCTGCGAACAGTTCGTTATAATCCGGGGTGCGCAGTTGACGTGCCATCCGCAACTTCATGACGAAGTGATCAATAATCTCCTGTGCGTAGGCCTCATCAATCAGCCCGCTCCGGAGATCGCGCTCCATATAAATATCGATAAAGCTGCTGACTCGGCCAAGCGACATCGCCGCCCCGTTCTGTTCCTTGATCGCACCCAAATAGGCGAAATAGATCCACTGAACGGCCTCCTGCGCTGTATGTGCCGGCCCTGAAATATCGAACCCATAGGCGGCCGCCATTTCTTTGAGCTTCGCAAGAAAGTCGATTTCCTTCCAGAGCTCCTCGCAGCGCCGAATGGTCTCCTCGGTCATCGGTGTGGCGGCCAGCGCGTCCTTATCCGCCTGCTTAGCATCCATAAGGGCATCAACGCCGTAAAGCGCCACACGCCGGTAGTCACCGATGATACGCCCACGCCCATAGGCGTCAGGCAATCCGGTAATATAGCCGTGTTTTCTAAGGTCAAGCATCGTATCGGTATAGACGTGAAACACCCCATCATTGTGAGTGGTGCGGTAGGCGCACGCCTGCTCCACATCAGGGCCCAACTTATAACCGTAGGCTTCACACGCCTGACGCGCCATTCGTAATCCGCCAAAAGGATTTACGCCCCGGCAAAGCGGTTTGTCAGTTTGTAACCCTACAATACATTCGTTATCACGGTCCAGATAACCCGGCGCATAGGTCAACAGGGAGGAGATGGCATTAGCATTGATATCCAAAACACCGCCATGCTTGATTTCCAGCCTTAACAGGTCTTGAAACTTCGAATTCAAACCCTGCGTACGAGCTGTTGGCCCCACCAGGAAGGACTCATCGCCTTCATAGGGGGTTACATTGTGTTGGATGAAATCACGAACCTCAATGGCGTGTTGCCATGATCCTGAGATGAATCCCTGCCATGCTGTTTCAATTTCCGCTATCTTGTTCATATCTGAGCACGCTCCTAGTTCAATTAACTATCTTGTGTGCCCAGGCGGTCGGCAGGAAAATGATACAGTCCCTTGTGGTAAACCCACACGCGACTTTGGATCGCGTTTCCGCCAGTTCTGTACCATTGATTGGGGAAGATTATATGACGTCGGGGGACCGCGCGCCATTCTTTTTATTGGGTCATGCCAATATCCGCGCCCCGGTCTCTTATAACCCTTGTTTTAAAGCCCGATAATCGGTTTTCCCCGTTCCCAGCAAAGGGATCACCGAGACCTTGCGAATGATACGAATATTATGGATAGCGGAAAGGCCGGCTTCTTTGATCTTGTTATTCACGTCCCCCCGATCCAAATCGCGAATCGTGAACAATACGAGCTCGGGATTCAATTCCGCCGCCGTGGATTCTACTGCCAGAACCGGCCCCTCATCTTCAGGGTTTCCATAATTACGCAGCAACACTTCCTCAATGGCGGGCAGGGAAACCATCTCGCCACCCAACTTGACAAACCGCTTTAAGCGCCCGGCAAAGACGAACGTTCCATCTTCCAGCTGCCTCACTAAATCGCCCGTGCGATACCAGGACTTCCTCTCAAATTCCATAAAAGGACTCGCGCCTTCATAGTTGAGGTAGCCTCCAAAAATACTGGGGCCTCGCACCAGCAACAGACCGGCCTTTCCCGGTTGGACGGATTGCCCCGTTTCCACGTCTTGAATCGCGAACTCCACTGAAGGCAGAACTTTTCCGATGGTACCCGGCTTGGGATTATCCTCGTCATTTGCTGCGACGACCGGGGAACACTCCGTGATGCCATACCCCTCAATCAGCTTCATCTGCGGCCAGCGGCGTTTAACCAAATCATAAGTTTGCTCGGGACATCTCTCGGCCCCCGAAATCACGGCCCGCAACGAGTCGACTTCATGATCCTTCACCGCTCGAAGTATTCCATTCAGGAACGTGGGAGTCCCCACCAGCAAGGTAATCCGATAGGCTTCAATGAGCCGGGCTAAAATTGCGCCTTCAGTCGGATTGGGATGATAGGCAACCCGAATCCCGCTACACAGAGGCAATAGCATTGTGCAGGTCAGCCCGAATGAATGAAACGGAGGCAGAATACCAATTAGCCGATCGGTCGGCGAAAATCTAAAGATCTCGCAGAGATCCCGCATGTTGGTCAATAAGTTCGTATGGGTCAGTGGTACCGCCTTGGGCGTGCTTTCCGAACCACTGGTAAACAACACGACCGCCTCATCATGAAGCGGGCTAGCGCCCAACGTCCTTTTCCAACCCAGTCGGGCACCCAACCAGGCGCGCAGCTGGTCACCCTTTCTCATTTTGGCGCTCACTTGTTCCATCAGCACAAAACGGGACTTCAGCTCGCCGAGACTCCCTGATTGAGATTCGATTTTCTGAACAACCAACCCAGAGGTCAAAACAGAAGTCACTCCCAATAAATCGAGCGAGTGCGTCATATTGCGCACCCCCACCGTCCAATTGACCATCACGGGGATTTTTCCAGCAAAGAGCACCGCTAGATAAAGCACACCCGCACCCGAAGAAGCAGGCAACATGATCCCCACATATTTGCCGGGGATCCGCTCAAATTGCGGCTTCAAAGCCAGAATGCCCGTAATGATATCCCGATAGGTTTTAACTCCACTGATCTGATCCGCCAACACCACCCTATCCGGATCCCGCGCCGCTTGAGTGAGAAAAATAGACGCCAGCGTGGCTCCCTCAGGAAGCTTGACGCCACTCTTCTCCGTCGGTAACCCATCCGGCCGACCTGCTAAAAGGAACCAGGATTCGGGCACGGGTTTAAGCTGAGTTTTCCCATGAGCCTCGACATGACCGCAGGCCGCAAGGCACAGATCCCCCACCGTCTCAATAGCCGCTGAATCTCCCACCGCAAAGCCAAACTCGGATTCCACCCAAAGGCCAAGATCGACAATCGAGAGGCTGTCGAGATTCAAATCCCGTGACAGTGAATCCTCAACCCGGATGGCCGAATGCCCGGTAAGTTTCTGAAGATGTTGGATTACCATTTCACGGGTGGCCGCAGGGACATCGTCCAGATCACTCTGACTCACCTGATTAACCGGCTCAGGCAACTCATGCGCCTTCAGCCGCTCCCAAGGGGTGGAGGGCACATACCAGGCTGGGGGCGAATCTTGATTATAAAATTTTTCCAAATATCGATTCAGCACCGCCCGCCCGCCAGTACGCGGAAAGTCGACAGGCTCGACCATCACGACCTCGACCTTACGGCGCGGAACGAAGAAAATGACGCTCGCTAAAAGAGCTCTCAGAGCCTTCTTCATCACCTTCCCCACCACCGGCGCCACGCCGGAGGCTCGTCCGAATGAACTGCCCCAAAGCCCACGGGTGCGCACGAGCACCACACGCACCTCCGGAAGACGTTCCAATAGGGTCTCAACCGCACTCGCACCAGCCAAGTCTTCATCACGTCGATGGGCAATATGGCCAGCGGGATAAAGCAGAAGGTTTTCACCTTTCCTCAGCGCTTCAATACATTTCTCAACACCCGCCTCCACTTTTTCGCGGCTGGCATCACCATATATGGCGGGATCAGGAATGGTGACAACATTGATCCGGCGTGCCAACCAGCGGATTCCGGGTCGATTCACTTGATCCTGATCCGCCAGAGGCCGGGGCCGAAACCTCGGGTAGAGCAAGGTCATAAGGATGACGGGATCAATCAGGGCCGGATGATTGGGTAGAAATAAGATACCGG
The DNA here is from genome assembly GCA_038330175.1 of Kiritimatiellia bacterium. Classification (GTDB taxonomy): domain Bacteria; phylum Verrucomicrobiota; class Kiritimatiellia; order CAIKKV01; family CAITUY01; genus JAABPW01. Next base: position 26,413 of record JBBQNS010000020.1, on the reverse strand, counting down.
CTTTCCCGCGCGACGAAAGGAAGTCGAGGCCTTTTACTTCTACGTTATAACGAAGCTTGAGCAAGCCTCGGACTAGTATAAAAAGTAACCGAATCGTCATGCTTTATTCTCCTGCATGCAAGCGGCATAGCCCACCCGGTCCATCCTTAGGATAACAGGAGAACCCCAATGCCGCGTCAACCCCAGCCCACGACAAATAGCTTCCAATCCAGCTGACAATCGCCGGCATTTCAGAATCCGGTGTAATACCATCGGCATGAAAAACTGAGGAACCCTCCCCTTTCTAAAAAATCCATGTTTGGCAAATTCGGTCTCAATCTCAACATGCCTGAACATCCGCCATTCACGCGTATTGCCTTCGAGTCTTTTCTTGGCGCCAAAGAGAGCCGGAGCAATGGCATTTAACCCTTCACTGGTCGGATAATCCACAATCACTGAATTACGCGCGACCCGGCAAAGTTCACGGATCAAAGTGGGCCATGCCCGACAATGCGGCAGAAGGCGGAACGAAATGACCACATCAAAGGCACGATCAGGAAAAGGCAGTTCCACCATATTTCCGATTGCAAAATGGCATTTTTCACTTTTCACCAGATCCGCGATGCGATTACGACAGCTCGCATCGCTCCCCACAACCGTTACAGCATAGCCCTGCGCGCAAAGAGGGCGGGCCAATTGTCCGTGTCCACCGCCAACATCAAGCACAGTTATATTGCCTGGAGGAGGCAGCAGAGATACCGTCGCCGCTTCCTGCACCTCTAGCAGCCACTCACCTGCGGGACCGGAAAATCGCGCCGCATAGCCCTCCGATGAAGTCTCAATGTCCGCCGTCTCAGGCTCCGAAATTATGGCTTCTATTTTTGTCGTCATAGCGGGTGAATATAACACAACCGCTTACAGGGAAGAAACCGCAGACTTCATGTCCTTTAAATTTGACCGCACCCCGTCTCCAGACTATACCAGTTATATCCAACCCAGGAGAACCCCATGCGAAAAGCCATGTTTTTCGAGGCTGAAGACAACAACCACGTGCGTTGCGGCTTGTGCCGGTTCCGGTGCCTAATCAAAGACGGTTCGAGAGGAATCTGCGGAGTTCGCGAAAACCAAGGGGGCACGCTCTACAGCCTGGTTTACGGCAAGGTTTGCGCCGAACATGTGGATCCCATTGAAAAAAAACCACTTTATCACGTAATGCCGGGTAGCACCTCCTTCTCTGTAGCCACTGCAGGCTGCAATTTCCGCTGCCACCATTGTCAAAATTATTCAATATCCCAGTTGTCCCCACATGCCGTAATGAGCGGTGAATCGTGTACCCCTGGTGAAATAGTTGAAATGGCGAAACTCAACCAGTGTCGTTCGATTTCCTACACCTACACGGAACCCACCGTTTTTTATGAATTCGCCTATGACACAGCCATCCTTGCTCATCAAGCAGGGTTAAAAAATATCTTTGTAACCAATGGATACATCAGCAAGGAGCCGCTTGCCCAAATCGCCCCATTTCTGGATGCTGCGAACATCGATCTAAAGGGGTTCACCCAGGAATTTTATCAAAAAATCGTCCACGCCCGCCTATCGGAGGTTCTGGATTCCATCATTGAATATCGCAATCAAGGGATCTGGATCGAACTTACGACCTTGCTTATTCCCGGGCTCAATGACTCTGAGAGCGAGTTAAAGCAAATGGCCTCTTTTATCATGACCTATTTGGGCGCCGACACCCCCTGGCATGTATCTCAGTTCTACCCAACCTTCCAGCTAACCGACCGACCGCGCACCCCTGCGGCTACTCTGCAGAAGGCTCGCGATATTGGACTAGCCGCCGGGCTTCACTACGTTTATGAAGGAAATGTGCCCGGTAGAGGCGGTGAAGACACCCTATGCCCCTCATGTTCAGCACTCTTAATCAAGCGCCATGGATTCTCCATCCATTCCAATCGAATCCATCAGGGAGCCTGTCCCGATTGCCACGCCACCATTGCCGGCATCGAGCTGGATCATGCCTGATGTCGAATTTTTCTAGATTTACTGCTTTTCAGATGCGCTTTCTCCGAATACAGTTAGCGCCTTATTTAGGAGAATAATAAAAATGAAGTTTTTCAAATTAGCAGGAATCGTTTCGTGTGTTAGCGTGTTGACCGCCATGCTGGGTTCAGTAGGCTGCGATAATGGAGGGGGTGGCGGAGGCGGAGGCGACTTGAGTGATATCGGCGACAACAACGCCAATCTCTATATCGCCTTGGGCGACAGCACGACGGACGGCAATAACGGGGGCGGCGCTCCCTATCCCCCGCGTCTGGCCTCTATAACCGGCAAATCCGTCAATAATTACTCGCATCAAAACGAGAGCACCGGCGGGGCAGCCGGCAAAGTGGGTGGCATCCTTGCCTCCGCCAAACCAGCCGCTTGTTGCTTTATGCTGGGAGCGGTGGACATCATCAATAATTACGGCCAGGAAAATGCTATTAATAATCTTCGTTCCATCATTCAGCAGTGCAAAGCCAATAAAACCGTGCCAGTGATCGCCACTTTGCCGCCTATGCTCTACAGTCATAGCCGCTTTGACGGTGCGACCAAATCGCTGAACAGCGCCATTCGGGGCCTGGCATCCTCGGAAGGGGCACGTCTGGTAGACCTGGAATCCAAGTTTGGCAGCGGCGAGGGCCTCATCCTAGGAGACGGCCTACACCCTAACGAAGCAGGCAATCAACTCATGGCCGAGGCCTTTGCCGATGCATTGTGACACACCAGGTTTCATTGTGCGCAAAACCACTCCCGTGCCCGCCTTGCGGGGCACGGCGATCGAGCTTGAGCATGAACTGAGTGGTGCCCGGATTTTGCACCTGCTGACTGAGGACACCGAAAACCTATTCTCCATCAGCTTCCCTACCCCACCCCCGGACAACACCGGGGTTCCGCATATTTTGGAACACTCTGTTCTCGCAGGTTCCCAGAAATTCCCAGTCCGTGAACCTTTTTTTGAAATGCTTAAATCCAGCATGGCGACTTTTATCAACGCCATGACGGGGCCTGACTGCACTTACTACCCCGTCTCCAGCAATGTCGAACAAGACCTATTCAACCTCGCCAACGTCTATTTTGACGCCGTCTTCCATCCCCTGCTAACGGAAGGCACCTTTATGCGGGAAGGTCACCATCTCGCCCCGGCCGACCCCACCGGCAAGCTGACCGTCAGCGGCATTGTTTACAACGAAATGAAGGGCGTTTTTTCAAGTCCCGAAAGTCTGCTATTTTACACTTGGTTGCCCAAGCTGCTACCGGACACCCCTTATGCTAAAAACTATGCAGGCCATCCTGACGCCATACCCGATCTGACGTATGAGCAGTTTAAGCAGTATTATGCTACTCACTACCACCCGTCCAATTCCTTTTTCTATTTCTACGGGAATATTCCTACGGCCACCTACCTCACGTTTTTGGCGCCGCGCCTTGCAGGGATCACGCGGCGTCCCCTGGAAGCGGTTGCCGCTCGGCAACCCCGCTGGACGGCTCCCGTTCGTTTTAAAGAAACTTATCCGTCTTCTGCCGATGAGCCGCAGGAAGACAAAACCTTTCTTTCTCTAACCTGGCTGACCGGCGATGCTTTGAACCCAGAGCAGGCTGTACTTCGACACGTCCTAACCTACGTTCTCTTTGGTAACGAGGCTGCTCCTTTAAAAAAAGCGTTGGTAGATTCCAAATTAGGCCAGGATATTCTCGATTGCGGCGACATGGAGTTGGGGCCTGAAACTATTTTTAGTGTTGGCATCAAAGGGAGTAACCCGGAAAAAGCCGAGGCCTTCGAGCAGTTGGTCCTTTCCGCATTAAAATCCATTGCCAAAAATGGATTACCTCGCGAACTGATTGAGTCGGCATTTCAACAGACGGCTTATCATTACCTCGAGATCATGCCTATGTTCCCGCTTCACACTATGAATCGCGTTCTCAGTGCCTGGGTACACGGAGCGGATCCCCTTTCGTTCTTAGACATGAGCCACCATCTTTCCGCCTGTCGCCAGCGCTACGAAGCCGATCCGGATATCTTTTCCCGACTCATTCTGCTGAGTCTTGTAGAGAACCCACACCGGCTCACCACCACCCTGGCACCTGACACGTTATGGCAAACCCGAACGGATGCTGCGCTGGCCGCACGTATGGACGCCGCACGCCTTCGCATGACGGAGCAAGAGTGCCTTGTGATCGCACAAAAATCTGCCGCGATCGACGCCGAAGCAGGAACTCCTAACTCACCGGAAAGAATTGCGCTTTTGCCCCAACTCAAAGTCAGGGACCTCCCCGCTAAGCCGCGGCCTATTCCGACCCATACAACTCGACTTCATGGCTCGGTTCCCTTACTCCGCAATGATCTCTTCACGAATGGGGTGAATTATCTGCGCTTCAGCCTTGACCTTTCAGGTTTGCCTGACGAGCTCTGGCCGTTCCTTCCCCATTACTGTGGAGCCATCACCAAGCTTGGCGCCGCCGGCATGAATTATGAAGCTATGGCCCGCCGAATTTCGGCTTCAACGGGCGGCTTCTCCTGCGCGCCTTCTTTTCAGTCTCACGCCAGCATCTCGGGTAAACCAGTCTTGACCATGCGGTTTGCCTGCAAAGCGCTCGATGCTCAAATCGATAAAGCCATGCAGGTTATCCACGATCTCATCTTTGCCGTTGACCCACGCGATTCTAACCGGCTCCGCGATGTGCTCATGCAGGCCCGCGCGGGCCATCGCAGTGATATCATGGAGAACGGGCACAGCTACGCCCAGTGCCATGCCGGCCGGTTCCTGACGCTTAATGGATTACTGGACGAACGCTGTAGCGGCATTCCTCAGGCAGCCCTATCGGCCCGACTTTGCGACCACTTTGATACAGAAGCGGAGACGCTCATGACCCGCATCGAACACATTCGCTCGTTCATGTTGTCGCCCGATCGGTTAGCCATCAGCTTTACCGGCTCGGACCACGCCTATACCACCATGACCGGCGCTTTCAGCCAATGGCTCCCGACCATGAAGGGCCATCCGCTCGCTCAAACCCCGCAAGCCTACCCCGTCACCGCTCGCTCCGACGCTCGCGAAGGACTCGCCGTTCCAGTGCAGATCGCCCATTGCGCGCAAGGAATGTTGGCCCCTAAATTAGATGATCCCCGCTCGGCCGCCTTGGTCATTGCCACTCATCTTGCCCGCTTTGAATACTTTCTTCCCGAAATACGGCTCAAGGGGAACGCCTATGGCAGCGGCATTTCCTATAACCCCGTCGCCGGGGTGCTCTTTATGACTTCATTCCGTGACCCACATATCACCCGAACACTGGACATCTTCGCCAAAACACCCGAGTTTGTGAGAGCCGCCAACTGGTCTCAAGCCGACATCGATCGAGCCATCATAGGGACCGCTAAAAGCGACGAAAAGCCCCTTCGCCCGAGTGAAGTGACTGGCGAGGCTTTGTCCCGTCACCTGCAGGGCGTCACGCCCGAACTTCGCGAGGCCTTCTATGAAGCGCGATTAGCTGTTACCCCTGCCATCGCCCGCTCCTCTTTGATGGAAACTCTTGAAGCCGGACTCCCATCCAGTCCTATCTGCGTCTTGAGTAGTCGCGAGAAATTGATTGAAGCTAATAAAACCCTTGCGGGTAATGCGCTTTCGATCACCGATGTAGTGATGTAGCCTAAAACGGTCGGAAAGGAATGCGTTTCCCATGAAAACAGCTGCTTACATATTGATTGCTCTGCTAGGAGGCTTAATGCTGGGAAGCTGGTCCAACAAGGCGGATCTTCGTAAAGCCGTGAGTGAAGTGGCATCCCTTAAAGCAAAACTGGAACAGAACACCCGCCAGCCCTCAAGCCTGAAAGGCATCTCCTCGATGCTTAACCTTCCGGAAGTTAAGCCAGCGCCCCCTCCGCGCCGTCACAAACCCTTTACACGCCCCACCCCCGCCCCGGAATCACACCTTTCAACTACAGAGAATCCCTCGGACTCCACGCCCCTTCTTCCCCAAACTCACTCCACCAATTCCATGCAGAATAATCTGGAAGCTGCCGCCAATCTCTGGAAGGTTCGCGTTGATCTTGCACGAAATAGTTTTGTTTCCAACGTGACAACCAATGATGAACAGGCGATGCAATTTGAGGTGAGCATGATCGCCATGAATTTAAGATTGAGCAATAGCATCCGCACTTGGGTCGACCAAATCAAACAGGATAAAAACCTTACGCCCGAGAAAAGCATTTTTATGCTCAATGACTTAAGCTCCACCCTTGTTTGGGCTTACAAAGATCTCGATCGGACACAACCCGTTAACTGGCGCGAAAAGGCCGGCCCTAAATTCCAGGTATTTGATTTTATCAACCCTGAAGTGGCGCGGCCTCTTATGGAAACTGACGGGGTATTCCAGCGGCGCCATCGTGCGGAAGCCCCCGATGACTTTACAACGACTCCTGACGAGCCATGATCGTTCCTTTGAAAATTATCTGGCATGTGGCCCGGCATGAACTCGTTGATTCGATCCGAAGCCGCCGCGTTATCATCATAGGCCTGCTTTACCTTGCAGGCTCCATCGCCGCCACCGCTATTTTTATCTCTGTGCTCCAAAAACTGGAAAGCCAACTGATGGCGACCCTGGGGCTGGCCACTTCCAGCAACACCGGCAGCGTGACGGCTACGCTCTGGAAGTCTGATTCATTTCGGCAGATGATGACTACGCTCATTGGCGATAGGGACCTCGCCAAGAGCTTATTAAACATCCCACCCCTAGCGCTGTTTTACGGCTGGCTAGCTTTTGCATTTACGCCGGTGTTGGTCATGCTGACCTCAACGTCCCGCATTTCCGAGGAGATCTGGAGTGGCTCCGCCCGCTTCATCCTTTTCCGAATTTCGCGTTTGCACTGGGGCTTCGGAAAATTTGTGGGCCAAGCGGCTCAACTCGCCTTGGCATTGTTACTTAGCGCCATAGGCGCCTGGGTCACCGGCCTTTGCCGCATGCATTCCTTTGAGCCTTTAGCCACAGCACTGGCGATGCTACTTTTTGCGGGCAAGGCCTGGCTCTACTCACTCGCCTATCTGGGGCTCGCGCTAGGCATTTCGCAACTATGCTCAGGCCCCAATCTCGCTTTAGCCCTAGGCTTTTTGGCGTTAATTGCCATAGCCATCCTGAACGGCATCTCCAGCGCTTTTGCGGGCGAAGGCTGGAGACGCCTTTGGGATCTTGTTAACTCCCTGACCCCCAGTGCGCACCGTATGGATTTGTGGTGGGGCGATACAGCCCACCTTATCCCCGCTATCGTCTTTCTCCTCACCCTTTGCCTGGTTTATCTGCTGGCGGGGTATTCGCGCTTCCACAAGAGGGATCTATGAACAGCGCCTTAGAATTTAATGGCGTTGTGAAGCAGTTCGGCCGTAACCGGGCTTTAGATGGTTTGAATCTCATCGTCCCAAAAGGGTCGATATTCGGTATGGTCGGGAGCAATGGTGCAGGGAAAACAACCGCCATGGCAATTGCCGCAGGGCTCCTAAATCCCAATTCGGGAATCATCGATTTGCTAGGTGGCGGCCCCTTCCAAGCAGAGCACCATAGCGGACGTGTCACCCTTCTGCCTCAAGACTCGCACTTTCCTCCCTATGCCCGTGTGGAAGAACTCCTCCTCTATTATGGTCGACTTCAAGGGATGGGCGGGAGCAAACTGGAACACTCCGTTGACGCCCTTCTGGACTGGGTGCATCTGTCCAATCGCCGCAAATCTGCCATTAAAACTTTATCTCATGGAATGACCCGCCGGCTCGCCATTGCCCAGGCGTTCCTTGGGCAACCGGACCTTGTGCTTCTCGACGAGCCGCTTAACGGACTCGATCCTATTGAAGCCGCACGGGTTAGAACGTTGATCTGCGAACGACGCGGCCAACAAGCCATCGTTGTCAGCTCCCACCATTTGGCGGATCTTGAAGCCATCTGCGACACTGTGGCGTTTATTGAAAAAGGCAAACTTGTCCGACAGGATTCACTGGCGTCCATCATCCAAAGCTGGTGCCGGATCACCTACCTCCTCACCCACCAAGGGCCTTCTCTCACCACCTTAACGGAACTCATTCCGGGCATTGAATGGAAATACTCAGGGGCCGGCACCGAGCTCACCGCCCTTTTCTCTAAAACGTGTTCACCCGAAGCTCTTAATGCAAAAGTGATCCCGCTCCTGCTTGAATCGGACAGCGGTATCCTGGAAATCAAGCGAGGCTCAGATCTTGAAACCGAATACCTTCGGTTATACCGCGAGGCTGATAGCGAGGAAAGCCGACCAGCGGGGCTAAATCAGCCCCCGCCCTTGCCATAAATTTCGACCGCCACCTCACGCGCAATCTGAACCCAGCGGGCCAGCCGGTCTGGCTCCCCGCTCAACGTATGGACATCTTTCATGGCAATTTCAAGCGAACAGCCATGTTCCTTAGCCAGCCGCATGGTTTCGCTCAAGTCCTGGCGAATCGATGTCGCATCAAATACAGTCGTGCTCACTTGCGAGGGATTCGGTTTGCGGGAAAAACCATAACGATGGCCCAAGGCCTTGGCCATGAACGCCTGGTCACACCATGGTGAAATGGACACACGTTTAAGGTTGGCCATCCGCTCCAGTACATGCCAGCGTGTATTGATAGGTTCGCAGCAGCCGTAATAGACCCGCCCCATTTTTTCAGCGATGGCATTCTCGTAAGGGAAGATGAACTCTGCATACTGGTCTGGCCCCACCCCCACCGTCTCCTGCGACTCAATCAGAGACCAAAGGTTCTTCAGAATCACGGGCTTTCCAGACGGCCCATCACCTTGGGGCAGAGCGCGTGTGTAACCCCGGCTGCCGGATCCGATGTAATCGCCTTCGTTGTTCAAATTGAGCAGTTCTTCGTGCTCCAGCCACTTTAACAGAGACAGGTGGTCATCACGCAAAAAGGCCATGAGCTGATGTAATGCTTCCGGCTGGTCATACATGTAAAGCATCAGCGATTCCAGACCAATGAAGTTGATGGCTGTTACCGTCAAGCCCATAGTCCACCACGGATTACCGCGTAGGCGGGCACCGAGAATACCGTCATAGAAGTCTTCCAGAAACGCCTTGGCGGCCAGCGTCGGTTCCCGATTCACACTGAAGGTGCGGGGCTTGAGTTTATAAAACTCCTTTTCCAGATCTTTGATCACAGCATCAATATGGGCGGCCCCCCGCACACCATTGTCTTCAGGGTTCGTTTGATGAAAGGGAACCCCGTAATCGCTGAATTGGTAATCCCACCCACAGTTCACATAAGGATCAACAGGCCAATCATCCCCGATCCTTTCTACATGGATCAACGTGTCAAGAAAGCCGTACTCCTGATTTCGCGCCCACCCCTCATGACAATGCAATTTGAAATCGGGCTCCACTAGGTTCAGGCCCCCATCGGTCTCCGTCAGCACCAAGGGGCGCTCGGCTTTACAATCATCATGGAGATACCACTGCCGCACGATTTCCTGATTACGCGGACTATCAGCTATCGCGCGCACCCGCTGGGCTAACCCGAGCAAAATATCCCGGTCATGATCAGTTACCTTCCAATCCAGTTTTCTCATAGTATTAGAGTTTTTCATAAAAACGATAACGTAAGCGGACAAAGCTACATTTATTCACCGAGAAATCGTGCCACAGCCGAGCTCTATAATCAAGCCGGATCAGCTCCCCCTCCCCAGACTTTACATTTGACAGAGACGGGGGCGACGCCTATTTTATGCGACCTATTTCTGAACAAAGTGGAGAAACGAAGGGATTGGCTTTATGGCAGATTATACAGCGTCTGATTTTCGCAAAGGGCTTCGCGTCGAAATCGATGGAGTACCTTATTTGATTTCTGAATTCAACTTCGTGAAACCCGGCAAGGGCGCCGCGATCTATACCTGCCGGCTCAAGAGCTTAATCGACGGCGGTACCTTTGTCCGCGCCTTCCGCTCGAATGATGTCCTGAAGAAGCCCGATCTGGAAGAGCGCACCATGCGTTACTCTCACAATGAAACGGATCATTACATCTTCATGGACGAAAACTACGAGCAGTTCACGCTGGTCGCCGACGTTCTAGGGAATAATCGTTTTTTCCTGTATGATGACTGCGAAGTTCGTGTCCTTTATCATAATGGCCGCCCCGTTGACGTCACGCTCCCGACCTTCATTGAAAAAGAAGTCCTCGACACCGAGCCCGGCGCCCGAGGCAATACGGCTACCAATGTATTGAAGCCGGCCAAGATCAATGGTGGGTTTGAAATTCAGGTCCCGCTGTTTGTCTGCCAGGGCGACACCATTAAAATCGACACCCGCACCGGCGAGTATGCCGATCGCGTGTTGAAGAAATAAGGCTTATCGGGATCATGGCATCCCCATCTCCTTATCACGACAAAAGCCGGCTGCAGTCACTGCAACCGGCTTTGATTTTTCGTAGCCGTCTGATATCGGCCATCCGCAAATGGTTCGAGGAGGCCGGTTTCACCGGGGTGGAGACGCCGGTCCGTCTCCCCGCCCCGGCACTGGAGCTTCATATCGACGCCGAACCCTCTGGATCCGGTTTTCTTCGCACCTCCCCGGAGTTGCACATGAAGCGGCTTCTTGCCGCTGGTTATGATAAGATCTACCAGATAGGGCCCTGCTTCCGAAAAGGAGAACGGGGGCGTTTACACCATCCGGAATACACCATGCTTGAATGGTATCGGGCTCACTCTGATTACATGGAGATCCTGAACGACACGGAAAGCCTGTTAACTCAAGTAGGCGCCTCAGTCTGCCCTGGTCGCCTCCCAACTGCACCTTGGCCCCGCTTTACCATCGAGGAACTCTACCTCAAACATGCAGGCTGGAATCCGGTAGCCGCCTATGATTCCGAATGGTTTGAACATGATCTCATATCCATTATTGAACCTACGCTTCCCCGCGATACCCCTGTCTTTGTAATGGACTATCCCGCAGCTGCCGCCGCTCTATCACGTCGCAAGCCGGGCTGTGAGGCCGTTGCCGAACGATTTGAGCTTTATATCAATGGCGTCGAAATCACAAATGCATTCAGTGAATTAACCGATCCTGCCGAGCAACGATGCCGATTTGAAAATTGCGCCCGGGAACGAAAGGCCATGGGCGCTCCCGTTTATCCTCTCGATGAGGCTTTTCTAGGGGCCTTGGAACTGGGATTGCCTCCATCAGGCGGAATCGCCATGGGAATTGACCGCTTGGTCATGGTCTTGATGGGAGCGACTTCTCTAGACGAAGTGATGGCCTTCAGGGAACACCTTTAAGGTGCCCCCAACGACCCCCACCTTACGCGATAGGGTGAACCATCTCGAACAGACGCGCCTTGAGCAGATCTAACCCCGCCCCTGTCTCAGACGATACTGGCAAAGGCTTGGTTTTGGTTTTCCTGCGAAAACGCTTTAGATTTTCGGCGGCCTCGGGCAAATCCATTTTGTTCGCAACCACCAGAGTGGAACGATTCAGAAGATCTTCGTTATACATCTTCATTTCGTGGCGCAGGATCTTGTAGTCCTCTACCGGATCACGCCCCTCACTGCCGGCCATATCAATCACGATAGCCAAACAGGTGGCGCGCTCGACATGACGCAGGAAATCAAGTCCCAAGCCAATGCCCTGATGCGCATTTTTGATAATCCCAGGGATGTCAGCCACCCGGTACGAGGTTGTCTCAAAATCTTCCCCCACCATCACCGTTCCGATGATTGGATTGATCGTCGTAAAGGCATAAGCCCCTACTTTGGGATGGGCATTGCTAATATGACTCAGAATTGAGGATTTTCCGGCATTGGGGCACCCAACCAACCCGACATCAGCCAGAAGCTTAATATCCAACTGGATGCGTTTTTCTTCACCAGGCTCGCCTTCGGTATGTTCATAAGGCGTCTGATGCGTGGAAGTCTGCCAATGCGGATTCCCCAACCCGCCACGGCCACCCTTTGCCACAGTCAGTTCAGTCCCGGGCTCGACAAGGTCGCATAGCAACTCACCTGACGCCACATCGCGGACTTCGGTCCCACAAGGGACAAGGATAACCAAGTCCTCCCCATTGCGGCCATGCATACGTTTTCCCATGCCATGCTGGCCTTTTTCCGCGCGCTGTTCCGGATTAAAAAACAGGGAAATCAAGCTGTCAGTATTGGGATCCACGCGCAGGATGACATGCCCACCGCGCCCGCCATCTCCACCATCAGGGCCGCCTTTGGCGATGTATTTTTCGCGCCGGAAGGCAAGGCAACCGTTTCCGCCAGAGCCAGCTGCGGTAAAAATCACCATCGAATCAATAAATTTTCGTGTTTTCATGGTGACTCAAAACAAAAGCCGCGCCCAGGGGACGCGGCCTGCACGAAGCGGATAATATAAAAACTCCACGCTTACGCCGTGACCGCGTTCGCCGTGACCGCGTTCGCAATAACTGTTACGGCTCGGCCTTCTTTTGCAAACTTCACTTTGCCTTCAACCAAAGAGAACAACGTGTTATCCCGGCCCAGCTTGACATTAAGCCCCGCTTTGACCTTGGTTCCACGCTGACGCACGATAATGCCGCCCGCTTTGATGGCTTCGCCATCATAGACTTTAACACCAAGGCGTTGCCCTCGACTGTTACGTCCATTTACCCTACTGCCGCCTGCTTTCGACATAACTCAAACTCCTGTTTTTAGCCAATACTGGCCACGCGCAACACGGTCAACTGCTGACGATGACCGACTTTCCGCTTATATCCCTTGCGGCGCTTTTTCTTGAACGCCACGACTTTAGGCGCTTTGACGCGCTCCACAATCTCGGCACTTACTTTGGCACCCTCTACAAACGGGGTCCCCACAGTAAGCGTTTTACCATCAGAAAACGCCAGCACTGAATCCAAAGTCACCATGCTACCCGCTTCCCCTTCGAGAAGTTCAACTTTAAGGGTGTCACCGGCCTTGACCAGATACTGTTTCCCGCCTGTTCCAACTACTGCATAGGCATCCATAATATCCATCCTTATCCACGGTTCGAGGCCGATTTCCGGCTCTCTGCTAACAAAAGGTCGATCATGCTATGATTCGCCCCCCCTAATTGTCAATGCTTCTTTTAGATTTTTCCGTACTCCGATGGACGTGTCTTCATTTACTTGGTATTCAAAACAAACGGAATTGTGCTATGTTCGCTGGCTATAGGGAATACATAAAAAAGATATATGAACCACTCAAAAATCAAAATTATGTCTATTGTCGGGGCTCGACCTAATTTCATGAAAATTGCCCCCTTCGTCAACGAGCTCTCGAAGTTCCCTGACGATTTCACCCATTCCTTGGTTCACACCGGCCAACACTATGATGCCGATATGTCAGGCGCCTTCTTCCGGGAGCTAAGCATTCCAGCCCCCGACATCGATCTCGAAATTGGCTCCGGGTCCCATGCCGAGCAGGTTGGCAAAACCATGATCGCTTTTGAAAAAGTACTCCATGAGAATAGGCCCGACTGGGTCGTCGTGGTGGGCGATGTCAATGCCACTTGCGCCTGCTCCATAACGGCGAAAAAGGAACATATCCGTCTTGCCCATATCGAATCGGGCTTACGCTCGTTTGATCTCGATATGCCGGAGGAAATTAATCGAATGGTAACGGACCGCCTTTCCGATCTGCTCTTCACAACCGACCCTATAGCGGATGCCAACTTAACCAAAGAAGGGGTTCCCGCTGAGCGGATCAAGTGCGTAGGCAACCTCATGATCGATTCGCTTGAAGCGCAACGCGCAACTGCCGCCGCTCTGGATATCTCTTCCCTGTGCACCACTTTCGCGCTCCCTGGCGCCAGCCATCCTCCGCCGCCCCTTCGTGACGATCGTTTCGGTGTCATCACATTGCATCGCCCGTCCAATGTTGACGATCAAGAGGTTCTAGCCCCTCTGGTCGGCTTTCTAACGGGTGAGGTAGCCCCCGTCATGCCACTGATCTGGCCCGTCCATCCGCGTACCCGTAAAAAACTTGAAGCCTATGGATTATGGCCCCTGCTGCAGAAGGCTCCCGGTATTATTCTCACTCACCCCCTTGGCTATCACGAGATGCTAAGGCTCACGATAGGGGCAAAACTCATGATAACCGATAGCGGCGGACTGCAAGAAGAGTGCTGCATTTTTGGGACCCCCTGCTTGACGCTTCGATGGAATACCGAACGGCCGATCACTCTCCGGGAAAATGGCGGAGTCAGCGTTTTGGTCGGAAATAATGTCGAGCGACTCCGCACCGAATTCCGACAAGCCGCCACACTCCCTAAAACCATTCATCGCCCTGCGCTGTGGGATGGCCATACCGCAGAACGGATTGTTGCCTGCTTTAAGGATTTCAAGTAAGTTTCTGGTCAGACCATGAAAATACTGATCACAGGGACAGCGGGATTTATCGGCATGCATCTGGCGCATTCTCTCCTGGAGGAGGGTCACACCATCGTCGGACTCGATAATTTTAACGATTACTATTCCGTTCAACTCAAGCGCGACCGCACCCGCCGATTGTGCTGCTATCAGAATTTCACAGGAATCGAAGGGGACCTGTGCGACGTCAACTTGCTCGCACAGCTCTTTAAAAAACAGCCGTTTGACGCCGTCTGTAATCTTGCGGCACAAGCCGGTGTCCGTTATTCCCTCACCCACCCTGCAGCCTACCAGAAATCGAACCTGGAAGGTTTCCTCAATATTTTGGAAGCCTGCCGGCACGCCAAAACACCGCGGCTGGTATATGCCTCCAGTTCCAGCGTTTATGGAGGAAACACCAAACTCCCTTTTAGCGAGAGCGATCCCGTGGATCATCCGGTCAGCCTCTATGCCGCCACCAAGAAAGCCAATGAGCTAATGGCGCACACCTATACGCATCTGTACGGGATACAAACCATCGGCCTCCGTTTTTTCACCGTCTATGGCCCGTGGGGCCGACCGGATATGGCTTACTGGAGCTTCACCCAAGCCATGCTCGCAGGAAAATCCATTCCCGTTTTTAATCACGGCAATATGCGGCGTGACTTCACCTATATTGATGACATTGTGGCCGGCATCAAAGCCTCCCTCTTCAATACGGGATTGTTGCCCTACGAGGTACTCAATCTGGGGAACAATAACTCAGAGGACTTGATGGATTTTATAAAAATTCTGGCGAAAATTCTGGGCGTTGAACCGAAAATGGAATTGCTTCCCATGCAACCGGGCGATGTCATAACCACTGCCGCAGACATCACCCTCGCAACAGGCAAACTGGGCTTCCATCCAACAACTTCAATTGCAGAGGGCCTGCCGAAATTCACAGCATGGTATCGGAAATATCACTCAATTTCTTAAATAAGGAAAGTTATGAAATACAACCAAACGCTTATCGAAAAATTGAACAAGAAATCAGCCATTATCGGCGTCGTCGGACTGGGCTATGTGGGACTTCCCCTGCTGATCCGTTTTGCGGAAGAGGGATTCCCTGTCATCGGGCTTGATATCGATGAAAGCAAGGTGACCAAACTCAATGCCGGCAAAAGCTACATTGAACATATTCCGGCCAGTGCGATTATTAAAACATTAAAAAACGGCTTCCGGGCCACCACCCATTTTAAAGAGGCACGTAAGGCCGACGCCCTGATTATTTGCGTTCCCACCCCGCTCGATGAACATCGTGAGCCGGATATGAGCTATGTGATTGGCACCGTTGATTCACTGATCCCAAATATACGGGCAGGCCAGATTATGTCGCTCGAGAGCACCACCTACCCCGGCACCACCGACGAAGAACTTTTGCCACGCATTGCCACGCGCGGGCTCACCGTCGGAAAGGATTATTTCCTCACATTTTCACCTGAACGCGAAGATCCCGGTAACCAAAAGTTTAGCACCCGCACCATCCCGAAAGTGTGCGGGGGCATCACCCCCGCCTGCCTCGAAGTAGGCGTTACCCTTTACGGCTCCATTATCGACAAGGTTGTCCCCGTGAGCTCCACTCGGGTAGCCGAAATGACCAAGTTACTGGAGAACATCCATCGTTCAGTCAATATTGGCCTGGTCAACGAAATGAAAATCGTGGCCGATCGCATGGGCATCGATATCCACGAAGTGATTAACGCCGCCGCCACGAAACCATTTGGCTTCGTTCCTTATCAACCCGGGCCGGGACTCGGCGGACATTGTATCCCCATTGACCCGTTCTATCTTACCTGGAAGGCGCGTGAATACGGGGTTCACACCCGCTTCATCGAACTCGCTGGCGAAGTTAACAGCGGAATGCCCGAGTGGGTCATCGGCAAACTGAATGACGCGTTGAACGACCGCGGCAAATCGATCAACGGCAGCAAAATACTCGTCCTGGGCATCGCTTACAAAAAAGACGTTGATGATCCGCGGGAATCTCCCTCCTGCATCCTGCTCGAATTACTCCGTAAACGCGGCGCAAAATTCGCCTATTCCGACCCCTACTTCCCTGCTTTCCCAAAAATGAGGGAACATAAATTCGATCTAAAAAGCGTCGCCCTTACACCCAAAAGCATTGCGTCCTATGACTGCATCCTGCTTGCGACCAATCACACGTCATTCGACTACAAGATGATTAAGAAGCACGCCAAGTTGATCGTGGATACTCGGGGCGTCTATCTGAGCCCGGCGAAAAACGTGGTCAAGGCTTGACACTTTGAACTCAGAGAATTAGGCTGAGACACATAATTGAATAGTTGATTCGGCATCCCGGAACACGGTGCAAATCCGTGGCGATCCCGTCGCTGTAATCGAGGAGTTGGTTTTTCAGGGAATACCCACCACTGGGCCGAGCGGCAAAACCGCATCGGCACGGGAAGGCAGAAAACCCAGCGTTGATCCGAAAGCCAGAAGACCTGCCGAACCACAAAATTTGGAATCTGATGGAAAAGGGTTCCGGCAAAATGGGCATTGTGCCTTTTTGTCGGAACCCTTTTTTTATGGAAATGTTAAAAAAGAAAATAAGGAAAAAATATGAATACCCTACAGACTACACTGAACGCTATTCAACCGGTCGACCGCACTCTCGCCCCGGCCATTCAGGCACATCTGGACGATCTGACCAAACCGCAAGGCAGCCTTGGGCGGCTGGAAGAGATTGCGATGCGTTATGCCCTGGCCACCGCCACCCTCAAGCCTCTACTTGGAAAATGCCGGATCTATTGCTTTGCAGGAGACCACGGTGTGGCAAGTGAAGGCGTTTCGGCATTTCCCAAGGAAGTCACCCCGCAAATGGTTTACAATATGTTGGCCGGGGGAGCCGCGATCAATGTTTTTGCCCGCCACGCCGGGGCCGAATTGAAGGTGGTGGATATGGGGGTGGATGCTGACTTCGCTAACGATCCGCATTTGTTACATCACAAAGTGGCGCGCGGCACCGCCAACATTGCCACCGGCCCGGCAATGACCAAGGCACAAACCATTCAAGCTCTGGAAATTGGGATCGCCCTTGCCACCCAGTCGGCACGCGAGGGCATCAGTCTGCTGGGAACAGGCGAAATGGGTATCGCCAACACCACGCCCGCCACCGCCCTCTGTGCAGTCTATCTAGGGATCCCCCCTGCCCTCATTACGGGGCGCGGCACCGGTATAGATGATGCCCGCCTTAGGCATAAAATCAGTGTCATTGAAAAAGCGATCGCCATCAATCAGACCTCATTAGCGGATCCCCTGACCACCCTCGCGGCGCTCGGGGGGTTTGAAATTGCCGGCATCGCGGGACTTATCTTGGGTGGAGCCGCCCAGCGGGTCCCCGTCGTGGTTGATGGCTTCATCTCCACCGCAGGCGCCTTAGCCGCACTCAAACTTCACCCTGCGGTCGCGGACTATATTTTTTTCAGCCACCAGTCCGAAGAGGCAGGCCATCGTGTAATCATGAACGCGATCGGATCAAAGCCAATCCTCGACCTCCATATGCGGCTGGGCGAAGGCACCGGAGGGGCACTCGCGATGACTATTATCAGCGCCTCACTCAAAATGATGGCCGAAATGGCCACCTTCAGTTCAGCTCATGTGAGCGAAAAATAAAGGCTGCATTTTCAGGCCACTACGCTAGAGGTAAGGCAACACAGAGATTCCCCTACTTTTCTAAACAAGTCCAAATTCTCTCGTGGGAGGGGCGCTATGCGCCGCGATTCTTCATATCTGGGCACCCGTTTGGAGTCAGTCGCGGCGCACAGCGCCCCTCCCACATCCTGTAAGGGATGGCTGAGCAAGCTGCATAACCAGGATTTTTAGGCTGTCAGGTGAACTGAAAAACGATAGTCTGCCCCTATGAAAACGCTTTTGAAACTGGTATTGCGCCTGGGTGTGAGCCTCTTGCTGACATTCATTCTGCTTGAATTCGGACTCGCCTGGCTTTGCTCAAATGGCCGCCTTAAAATCACTAAACCCTCCTATTGCCTCAGCAATATCGGTTCTCGTTTCTGGGCCGACAGCAATCCTTATTTTGGTGTCTGGCACGATCCCCACTCGACCTTCAAACACGTTTCTCCCGACTATAACCTGACCTATCACGCGAATTCACTGGGCATGCGGGATAAGGAACGAAGCCGGCAGTCTGAAGGCAAAAAGCGCGTGGCCGTGTTGGGGGATTCCTTTATTGAGGGCTGGGGTGTTGCCTCTGAAAATCGTATGACAGACCGATTGGAGCGGATGACCGGGCGTGAGTACCTGAATTTTGGCACCTCGGGCTCGTTTGGGCCCACCCAGTACTTAATGCTCTATACCTATCGGGCTAAACCCCTTGAGCACGATGCCTTGATCATCGCCATCCTACCTGATAATGATTTTCTGGATGATGATTATGAGTACGGGCGCATCATGCATGCCGATCGCATCCGCCCGTTTTTCACCGGCACCAAGGCTGATTACAAACTCATCGTTACTAAACCAGACTTGCCGTCACCTGGCTCAAAACTACTTGAACAATTTCTGCTAAACCTCACTTACACCGGCAACCTGATTAAGCACTTCAAAAGCCTCTCTCGCCACCATCAAGCTACGCTCCCCGAAAACTATGCAGGCTATTTCGACTTTACCCTTGCGCAATGGGACCGGCTGGAAAAAGTGCTTCAGGAATTTCGGATTGCCGCCCCGACCATTCCCATTTTAGTACTGACCATTCCCTGTGACACCGACATGCAGCGGGTCGATAAGCTAGGACCAGCCCCCCTGCCCGTCAAAATGCAAAAATTATGCAATACGTTGGGAATGCAATATCTTGATCTGATGCCAGCGATCCGAGCGACACCGGAAGGCTGGCAAGCGTGTTATCTGAAAACCGACCGGCATTGGAATGCCTGCGGCAATGAAGTGGCCGCTGAGGAAATCCGCAAAACCGCGGATTTTATCAAAGTTCAGCAGCGCTGAACTCAGTCGCCCGCCTTGCGAGGTTTACCCTTCACATCGGCCGTATGTTTCTCAGGAAGCAGTGAGAGGGTAATATCACCAAATTCAGAATCCACCGTCATCGGGCCATCCTCTAATTGCGCTAGAAATTCTTTGCCAACCTGAGCGAATGACTGTGTTTGAGTCAGCTCAATCATACCGACACGCGGGGCAGACACATTCAGCTTGGAATCCAGCAGGTTCACGATGGCACGGGGGTTGATCTTATCGCTCCACCCTACACTCAATCTGATCCATTGGCTTCCCCGTGGCGCAAGGCGTAATACGGGAATGGGTTCGCCTTGGCTGGCAGACTGGGCCTCCGCACGCCGTTCACGCATCGGCTTTGAGTCCGGCCTAGGCTGTTTTTTAGGGGGAATAACGGGCGTTGTCTTGGGCGCGGGAACCGGGAGGGGCTTAGTCGGGGCAAGTGCAGGAGCTTTAGGTAAGGCCTTCACTTCAGCGCCCGGCGCGGGCGCAGGCTTCACGGCTATCGGCTTGGGCACGACTGGCGCTGAAACCGCAATCGCAGGCGTCATGGTCACTCTGGCCGCAGGCTTGACCGCCGCAGGCGCAACCTTGCTTGAAGGTGGCGCGTCACTGTCTCCGCCGCCACCCGTTGCCATTACAAACAAAGCCGCAGCAATATCCGTGGAAGTAAATCCTTCCTCAAGCAACCGATCCACAAGGGGCATCTGTACCGCAAGCGCATTTTCGCGCAAGACGTTACGGACTTTTTCGATCAAGGCATCGGTCCGCTTCTCTTCTACCTCGCCCATCGTCGGCATCTTGCCCCGCAAAATGCGGGTTCGGGTAAACCGCTCAATAAAGGGTAGCTTATAGATATCACGGCCTGACACGAAAGTAATCGCCATGCCGCGTTTACCCGCACGGCCGGTTCGTCCGATCCGGTGTACATAGTCCTCGGCATCATACGGAATATCGTAATTGACCACTAATTCCAGATCGTCCACATCGATCCCGCGGGCCGCCACATCGGTGGCGACCAGGAATTCAAATTCGCACTTCTTGAACTTATTCATCACCCGCGTGCGTTGGGCCTGCGGGATCCCGCCATGCAAACGATCAGCAGAAAAACCCTGCGCAATGATCGCGTCGGCCAACTCATCCACCATCCGCTGAGTATTACAGAAAATGATACCCAACCGAAACCCGTGATAGTCTATCAAGCGCAATAATGCCGCGACTTTATGAATATGCTGAACTTCGTAATACCACTGCTCCACCGTGGATACCGTAGCCGTCTTCTGTTCCATGCGAATGGTCTTCGGATCCCGGGAATATCGCTTGATGAGCTCGCGAATGGGGGGTGACATGGTCGCGGAAAAGAAGACGGTCTGTCTTTCAGCCGGAGTGGAGTCAAGAATTTTGCCGATATCGTCACGAAAACCCATATCCAGCATGCGATCAGCTTCATCCAAAATGACCATGCTTACCTGATCCAGTTTCAGGGTACCACGGTCAATATGATCCAATACCCGCCCTGGAGTTCCAATGACGATCTGAACGCCTTTTCGCAGTTCAAATAATTGGCGATCATACGAGGCACCGCCATAAATGGGCACCGAATGTACACCACGCTTGTGAATGGATAGTTTATGGACTTCTTCCGCCACCTGAGTAGCAAGTTCGCGGGTGGGGCAGAGCATCAAAACTTGAACCACCCGTTTGGCGGCATCCACTTTTTCGATCGCGGGGATGGCAAAAGCCGCTGTTTTTCCCGACCCGGTTTGCGACTGGCCCACGACATCATTTCCAGCCATCAAAACCGGAATCGTGGCAGCCTGAATAGGCGAGGGCTCCTCAAATCCAAGCGTCTCAACGGCTTTTAAAATGGCAGGCGACAGCCCAAGGGCTTGGAAGGTAGGTTTTTGCGGTATATCAGTCTTTGTATCCATAGTTTTTAGAATTAGCATTTATCAGTCCAAACAAGCGAGTCTAATCGCCTGATGCTATGGCGCGCGCAATCCCTTGATCACATATCCGCCTGACTTCTCATCACGCTCGAGGTCAAAAATCCCCCGATCGTGAGCCTCATCAAGAAGCTGGTTGAAGGATCGGAACCCGAAGTAGGACTCGCTAAAACCTGGCTTCCGGCGTCGGAGAGTCTGCTTGATCATCGATCCCCAGATTTTTTCACCTTCGCCGCGTTCTTCCAACAGGGCCTCGTACGTTTCCACCAGCAAGTCAAATGCCTCATCTTTTTTATCTTTTGTCTCCTTGGTGGCCGCCACGATGGGGGCTTTGGTGGCCGGAGTGTCGGCACGCGGCGCTTTTCGAACGACACGCGGGCGGGGCAAAGCACGGCGGACGAGATCATCGTAGTAGATGAATTCATCACAATTGGCGATCAACAGCTCCGACGTTGAGTTTTTAGCACCCACCCCAATCACAATCTTATCGTTTTCCCGCAATTTGCTTACCAACGGAGAAAAGTCGGAATCGCCACTGATAATGACGAACGTATCCACGTGACTCTTGGTGTAGCACAGATCAAGCGCATCTACCACGAGTCGGATATCAGCAGAATTTTTACCCGATTGCCGGACGTGCGGGATCTCGATCAATTCAAAAGAGGCCTCGTGCATCAGGGCTTTAAATTCTTTGTAACGGCTCCAGTCACAATAGGCCTTTTTAACGACAATATTTCCCTTCAGTAGAAGTCGCTCAAGGACCTTGCTGATATCGAAAGCTGGATAATTGGCGTCACGAACGCCCAAAGCGATATTTTCAAAATCACAAAAGAGCGCCATACTTCGTGTCTCGGCTCGCTGGGTCATAGATCATCTCTCCTTACGCCTTCATGGCTTATGTGAAACACTTTACTGCGCTTTCACTGCGGCGTCCACATCAAGAAAGCCCCTTGACCCACCGCCAGCCTTCCCCTGATAATCCCGGACTATGACTGATGACTACACCCTAATCGAAACAACACGCGACCTTGAACACCTTGCCTCACAACTTGCCAATGCCCCTTGCGTAGCCGTTGATACCGAGTTTGTTTGGGAACGAACTTTCTATGCCCGGCTGGGCTTGATTCAACTTGGCACCCACGACGGGGTCTGTTTTCTTATCGATACGGTTGCCCTGAACGACTTGAGCCCGCTCGGCAAAATCCTTGCAGACCCTCGCATTGAAAAGATCCTTCATGATGCTCCTCAGGATCTCATGATTCTGCGCCGTGCAACGGGCATGATCCCCAATAACATTTTCGACACCCGTCTGGCGGCCGGTTTTGCAGGTTTGAGTAGCGAGATCTCTCTCCAAAACTTGCTATCGACCCTCATGGATATCCAGTTACCTAAAGGCCATACCCGTGCCGATTGGATGGCCCGCCCTTTATCCGCAGAGCAATTGGAATACGCGGCGGATGATGTTCGATACCTACCCCGCGTAACCGCCCTCATCCGCGAAAAAGCACGGGAAGCCGGGGTTGAGAATTGGTTGAAGGAGGAGCTAAAACTTGATGATGAGCCCTCCTTGACCGAAGAGCGCAGTCATACCGAGTCCTATCGCCGAATCCGGGCCGCCGCACGGTTATCGCCCCGAAATCTAGCCGTCCTCAGGGAACTGTCCGCCTGGCGTGAGCAAGAGGCCAGATCTGCCGACTTGCCCCGCCAGCATGTCGTAGAGGATTCAGAGCTCTTGTCTGTAGCCTCTGTCCTGCCCACCGAACCCGCTGACTTCGAAAAATGCCGCGACCTGAGGCGGCGCTCTGAAAAAAGCTATAGCGACGCCTTGCTGGCGGCAGTAAAGCGTGGACTGGCTCTTTCCGAATCAGACTTGCCGGTCCCATCGCTTTCACTTGATGAGCGGAAGCTGGGTAAAGAGCGGATCGCTGCCGCCACCGAAGCCGTCCGCAAAATTGCTGAGGCCATGCATGTCGATGCCCGGCTGGTCAGTTCAAAAAATGACATCCTGATGTTGTTGAATGAGGGGCCCGGAGCCTCACCCCAAAATCACCGCCTGCTCCGTGGCTGGCGCCACGAACTCCTAGGCGAGGCGCTTTCGACAATTTTTTAATCCTAACACTCGGAAGCCTAGCCCGCACCCCATTTTTTGTTCCTGTTATAGGAACAAGACTAGAAAACATGCAAACGCGCATCATACTTCGACACAATATGTTACAATGATTTCAATGTGTTCCTATTTTGGAGATTAAGAGTAAAATGCGTTATCTTCTCCGTCAAATGATGGATAAGATACTCCAACGCGAAACACGGGATGCTCTGCGAAACTGGTTGCGCACTAACCGCACTGCCCGGAATCTTCCCATGCGCACCATCGCCACCCGGCTGGGAGTCTCTCATTCCTGGGTCGCCAAAACGGAAAACGGTGAACGTCGCCTGGAGATTGTTGATTTTGTGAATTTGTGCTTTGCCCTCGGACTGGATCCATCCAAAGGACTCGACCTAGTCATCTCTAATCTGTCATCTCGCAGCAGGAATCATTATGGCGCCTTAAAGGCTGCTGATGATTCATCAAGCTACCGCACCAAACGTAAAAAATAATCGGACGCCGTTGAGCGCGTTTTCTGGAATTTCACTAAGGGAGTCGTGTCTCTTTTTGAGGAACCGTGCGCCAACGCTGAAGTTCTTTCAACATGGCCGCATGGCCGGCCAACACGTCCCGGATAACCAGGGCCTCATTCTCGCGCGTCACCGCAAAAGAAGCACTCCGGGACACATACGTCAGAAGTTCCTCACTAGCCCAGGCCGGCTGGCGCAAACGCAGGAAAGTTAACGAATCCGTGCGGGAGGCATTCCAGCGAGCCCTGAAAAAGACCTTTAAAGTTTGTATCGGATGCTTGAAATCAGCCAGACTCAAGCCTTGTGGGATCCAATTTGGGTCGTCGGGAATATCCACACGAGGGAAGGCCATTGAACAGATATCTACTGGGGTCGTGGCGAAATCGCCGGATCGAATCATCGTCGTGATCCATATGGAGGTATCGCCCGTCAAAGAAATCACCCGCCAGACCTGGATGGGTAGCGCGTCCTGCGATTTAACCCTTTCGATAGGCTCAACCTGAAACTCTTTGATCTTCATACACATGGGCATGTTGTACCCATGCACCAACCGCAGAATGAGCCCGACAGGCGAGCCTTCGCATCTGGCATAATAGCTCACCACGTTGGGCTCAGCCTGGTCACGGACCGTAATCGGCAATACCTGCACGGTCATCCCCGCAACCGTCGGAGTGAACCCCGAGAAATCAGTCGCGGTCAGATCAAAAGCCTTGAAGGGCTTGCTGCTAAGTTTTCCGGCAATCAGCCAGAACGTCACTAACAGCATGCACCCCACCAAAAGTCCTGGCACAAAATATTTCTTCATATCACCCTATCTACGTCGCTGGGGCCGATGGCCGGAAGAACGACCTCCTTGATGCCCACCCCCACCGCCGCCGCCTCTCATTTGGCGACGCGGAGGAGGACGCGCGGCGGCACCCGTCGCATTCCGGGCCGTCTCGGAATGGAATTCGTGGGCCGTGTCCACCGGAATGGCTTTGCGGATCAAGCGCTCTATCGCGCGTAAAAATTCGCGATCTTCCGCCGCGCAAAACGACACCGCATCGCCAGAGGCTCCGGCTCGGGCCGTTCTCCCAATACGATGCACATAGGTCTCAGGTTCAAGCGGCAAATCATAATTTACCACATGCGTGATATCATCTACGTCCAACCCACGAGCTGCGATATCCGTGGCCACCAATACCCGAACTTTTCCGGCTTTGAACCCTGCCAGAGCCCTCGTGCGGGCGCTCTGACTCTTATTACCGTGAATCGCCTCGGTTGAAATGCCACCCATCATCAACTTGTGCACCACCTTGTCGGCGGCATGTTTCATCTGAACAAACACAATCACCCGATTAATAGCGGGATCCTTCAAGATCGAAACCAGCAGGGAATCCTTATTGCCTTTGTCCACAAAGAGCACTTTCTGATCAATCTTTTCAACGGTCGGCTGCCCTGGGGTAATCGTAACATGAACGGGGTCATGAACCATCGAACGTGCCAGTTCGACAACGTCCTTCGCCATTGTCGCCGAAAAGAAAAGCGTGTGACGTTTACGCGGCAAAGCGCTCAAAATAGAGCGGATATCACGGATAAATCCCATATCCAGCATCCGGTCGGCCTCATCAAGGATAAAGACTTCAACCTGATCCAAGCGGACATGCCCCTGTTGCATTAAATCCAGCAGACGGCCCGGTGTGGCAGCCACAATATCGATACCCCGGTTAACCGCCACCACCTGTGGCTGTTGCCCGACCCCGCCGAAAATGGTGGTGTGCGTCACATTCACATAGCGGCCATAAGTCCGAATACTATCTCCAATCTGGGCAACTAATTCACGTGTCGGTCCCAAAATCAGTACTCGGGGTCGACCGCGAGCTGGCACACGCTTGTGCTGGGTCAGATACTGGAGAAGCGGCAGGGTAAAGGCCGCCGTTTTCCCGGTTCCTGTCTGAGCACATCCTAGTAGATCGCGCCCTGCCAGCAGATGTGGAATCGATGCCGCCTGAATCGGCGTGGGAATGGTATAGCCCTCTTCAGCCACCGCCCGCTGCAACTCAGGGAGTAATGTGGCGAAAACATCTGTAGCCGCCACCGCAGGCGCTGAAGGGGCATTTCCAAGGCTTGCATGCGGTTTTTGCACGACATGGGGGGTATGGGCGGTCATCGGTTTCTGGTTAGGCATAATGCTGGGTCTCTCTTTTTAATCATCCGGGTCATATCAGTTCTCACCTCCGGATGTGTGGAAGAGAAAGGTTTGCGTTTAACGCAAAAAGGCGCATCAAGTTGGTTATTAGACCCTCCTGATCTCAAAAAGTAAAGAATAGACTTCAATCAGGCCTCGCCTCGGGCGCATCTCCGATCTTTGGCACTTCCCCTGAGGGAAGCGCCAAAGATCGGAGTGGTATTTGCGTTATGAAGCGCCGGACGGGGTGTTGGATGCCAGGCGCATGCGAAGTTGGGATGCCTTGAGGGCTAAAGCCACCC
>JBBQNS010000019.1:0-47085 GCA_038330175.1 Kiritimatiellia bacterium | reverse complement strand
CCTTAGACTATTTTGGCAAGAAAAAAAGCGTCTCGAAGAATCTTTTTTCTTCTCAACGCTGCGAAACATCACCGACACTCGCCCTATCGCTCTATTCAGCCACCTTTTTCAACTCGAAGAATGCGTGAGTTGGAACCGCTGAGCACCTTAACCCCCGGCGGACGGCTGGCGGCGATCAAATCTTGCGTCAGCATCCGATCCGACTCGCTCGGCTCGGGGGTATAGACCTCACTTCTCGACATTCGACATTTGCCGGTTTCAACCCGGAATTACCCTCGTTCATACCGCCCGCACCATACACCCGGGCACAGCCTACGATCAATCCTGCGCTCTCCTTCTTGCCAAAGGCCGGCAGGTTGTTTGGTGCGCTATGGGTTGACTCTCTCAAAACCGCACCCCCATCAAGCAACCTGCCACGTCCGCATCCGTCAGCCGCAGGCGGATGTAGTCCTCGGGTTTGAAGCCGGGTGAGAACTCGCCCCAAGGTACATAGTCGCTGTTCAGTGTGCAGATATACTGGAACCTGTGCGCTTGCGATTCGCTGGCGGCGAGTTCGAGTGCTTCGGCGCGCTGGCGTTGGTCCACGCCGTGAACGCACAGGTAACCTGTCCCTATACGCTCTGTCCCTATACGCTCTGGTAACCTGTCCCTATACGCTCTGTTCTAAAAGCTTTTCGCACAGGCTCCACTTAGGTGAATATAGCTCGTTTTGAATGAGGCGATAAGTCGGCAGGCGGGCAAAAACAGGAGGTCAGTCACGCTCGCCTCCCTCGCTACTTCGTCATCCTGGTGGTGGGCGGAAGTAGGTTGTCTTGACCCAATTCCAGTTCAGGTAAAGATGCACCAACGCCACGCCCGCGCAGAAAAACCCGCCCCCCTTGTGGAGGATAATAAACCAATCACGGGGTAGTTGATGGCCCAACAGCCCCGTCAGGATTTGACTGACAATCAATAGACCGAGAATGGGATTCACCCACTTCAGCGTTGTCATGCGGTTCATATTAGGCCTCACTTGATAGAAGATTGTACCGGCACCTCGGGCGCAATGACTTGCCCCTTCTTGCTCTTACGGATCACCTCAGCAACGAGACGCTGAGCCTCATCGGTGCTCAACTTGTCCTTGTAAGCCGGCATCGCCCAGCCAAAAAAAAGTCCATTCAAGATCACTTTAACCATCTCCTGATCCGAGGTTTTGGCCAGCCACTTGGCATCCGTCAAATCCTCACCCTTGAGCCGCTTGCCATGAGCATCAACCGCCGACCCATCCGCCCCATGACATCCACTGCAATTCTGCTGGTAGAACAACTTCAAATCTTTCGGGACCGATGGTTCCGCCCATCCAGACACAGAGGTAGCAATCCCCAACAGGCACATGGTCGCAAACGCAGTTCCAGCTTTCATGTTTATGTTACTCCTTGAATAATGACCTTCAGGTTATACCAAACCAGCCCAACTGCCAATACCTGAACCAGGTTATTATTGAGTCGATGAACGGCATATAATGGAAGGATTCCGACATCACTCATTTGAATGACAGCAGGCATCCCTCCAATCAACACGTACATACGCAAACACTCTATTGTCTAGCGATGAAACGGGAGCTCCATCGGCACCCCGAACTTTGCCTTATCGATCTGTGAAAGAAGCCATAAACACCAGCCAGAATTTAGACATAAAGCCAACTAATACCGCAGTCATTCCTGTGTCAAAATTGGAGGAGGACAGTTATGACTGGTGGGCGCGGCATGCCGACGTGCTCCGGGTCAAGGATTCCATCAATCCCGAGATTGTGCTGATCGGAGATTCGATTACCCATTTCTGGGGCGGCGAACCCAGGACGGCTCTTCGCAACGGCCCTAACGCATTTGAATCAGTCTTCTCGCCGTACCGGGTTCTAAACCTAGGCTTCGGCTGGGATCGCACCCAGAATGTTCTCTGGCGCCTGGATCACGGAGAGTTGGATGGCTTGCATCCGCGCTGTCTCGTGCTTCATATCGGAACCAACAACACCAGCGAAACGGCCAATGCCCGGGCCAATACACCGGAAGAAATTGTTGAGGGTATTGCAGCCATCTGTTCGCGCGTCCAAGCCAAAGTGCCGGGGATTAAAATCATTCTCATGAAGGTCTTCCCTCGCGAAGAAATGCCCGATCATGCGTGCCGCGTGACCATTGGGAAGATCAACCACCTACTGGAAGATTTTGCCAAGACACACGGACTCGACCTCGTCGACCTAGCGCCCAAGATGTTGAATGCCGATGGAAAGCTGCCGCAGGAGTTGGCCCCGGACTTCTGCCACCCCAATGAGGCTGGCTATCAAATTTGGACCGACACCCTTCGCCCTATACTGCGCTCCGCTTTTTCTTCAAAGCCCCACAACATGCTTAAAACGTGATCCATTAGTAAGCGCCATAAATGACGTTTTAAGTTGATTAATACCGTTTAAAACGCCATTGTAGACGCATATGAAGGATGAATGTCATATTGGCGATGAGGCACTTCTCAAGTTGACGGGGAAGCGTTTGGCACAGCGACGGCTGGCTATGAATCTAACTCAGGCGCAGCTTGCCGGGCAAGCGGGCATCGGCTTAAGAACCGTACAGCGATTAGAATGGGGAGCGGCGGCAACCCAGTTGTCGGTTTTTTTGCGTGTGTGCCGAGTGCTCGGTCTGATTGAACGCTTCGGCGCTTTTATTCCGCAGGAAGCGGCCAGTCCGATCGCGCAACTGCATCTCCAGGGCAGGAACCGTAAGCGGGCCACTGGGCGAAAAACCCCTGGCGGTCCGGCGAAAACTTGGATCTGGGGTAAATCTTCATGATTGCAAAAGTTCAACTTTGGGGGCGAACGATTGGCGCGGTTGCCATGGAGGACGATCGCGACTGCGCCGCATTCCAATACGACCCTGACTTTGCAGCCAGCGGTGTTGAACTATCCCCGCTGGTTATGCCGTTGAGCGAACGGGTCTATGAGTTTCCGGCACTATCCCGAAATACATTTCACGGGTTGCCGGGGTTGCTCGCTGACTCCCTGCCGGACACCTTCGGCAATGCCCTCATCAATGCCTGGCTGGCAACGCAGGGGCGGACGCCGGAACATTTTGGAGCGATCGAACGGTTGTGCTACACCGGTAAACGCGGCATGGGGGCGTTGGAATTTGCTCCGGTTCTAGGCCCCAGGCAACAGCAGGCAACGACCATCGAGATCGACGCGTTGGTTCGATTGGCCGCCGAGGTCTTGACGCACCGGCATGAATTGAAGACCACCTTTGCCGGCACGGCACGGGCCGCCGCTTTAAAAGATATCTTGCGGGTGGGGACCTCCGCCGGCGGCGCCAGGGCCAAGGCTGTGATCGCCTGGAACCGGAAAACGAATGAGGTGCGCTCCGGACAGATCATGGCGGGCGAAGGATTTGAGTACTGGCTGCTGAAATTCGACGGCGTAACGGGAAACAAAGACAAGGACCAGGATGATCCCACGGGATACGGTGCGATTGAGTATGCCTATCACCTGATGGCTAGAACGGCAGGCATCACGATGAGCGAGTGCCGTCTGCTGGAGGAAAATGGCCGCCGTCATTTCATGACGCGCCGTTTCGATCGGCTACCGGGCGGCGAGAAGGTGCACATGCAATCCCTGTGCGCCTTGGCCCATTTTGATTTTAATCAAGCAGGAGCGTATGCCTATGAGCAGGCCCTGTTAACCCTTCGCCAACTCCAGTTGCCGATGGCGGATGTGGAGCAGCTGTTCCGGCGCATGGTCTTCAATATCATCGCCCGCAATCAGGACGACCATGTGAAGAATATCGCCTTCCTGATGGATAAGCAGGGGCAGTGGGCGTTGTCACCAGCATTTGACATGATGTTCAGCTATAACCCGTTGGGCAACTGGACGGCCATGCACCAGATGACGCTGAACGGAAAACGGGATGGATTTACGCGGGAAGACTTCAAGGCGTGTGCAAAGGCCGCGCAGATGAAGAGGGGGCGTGCCGACATCATTATTAAGGAAGTACGGGCCGCAGTTAGCCACTGGCCCGAGTTTGCCTCTGAGGCAAACCTTTCGGACGAATGGATCAATACAATTGCGGCAAGCCACCGATTGACCTTGGCCTCAAAATGAAACTCACTGAATCCATCTTGAATCCGGTGATTGATCGGGAGGGTTAAATGACAACCATGACTTTAATCTCTATTTGAAACCGTAGGCTGACAATTTTGGTATTCTATTGCTCTGTATTCACCTGAATGCGATAGAACCGATTTGATATGCCACTGTTATCCCACCATGTATTGGTTCCTGATACGGAGCGATGAACCTCACCATCTAACAAAGTCCAGCCTTCCCTGAGATTGTCGCTGCCCAACGCGGCAAACGGTCGCCCAGACCCGTTGGTTCCGCCAAGCCAGACGACATAATTAGATCCGTTTAAACGTCCGAAGTCCACGACAGCAAAAACCGATGTGGAGTTGTTCGGGTCCGTCCCGGCATAGAACTCCTGCCAGGCGAATTGACCGTCGCCGTCCAAATCAGTCATTATTTCTTCGTCAGACGGCGCATTAGTCAGGCCATAGGCATCGAGCCATGCGACAGGAACGCCATGGGTGGCTAGCTCGGCCCAGAAGCTCGCTGTGACCGACTTGTCCTTATCCATTGTCAGGGTGAGTGGATTGTCCGTTCCCGATGCATCCCCACTCCAGCCCGTGAACGTATAGTACGCCGCGGCTGTCACGGTGAGATCAACCGTGCGGCCATAGTCGTAGTACGTCCGCGCGGGATCCCTGCTTACCGTTCCATCGACGGCAGTGACCGTCAGCGTGTAGTCATCGTCTTCTTCCGTTGCCGTGACCTCCGCGTCGGTCGCGCCGATGGCATCCAGATGGCAGACGATCGTCGCACTGCCCGCGACGTTGTCGTCGTCATCTTCGGCGGCACTCAGCGTTACGGTCTGGGTGGTATCCCAGTTGCCCGGTGTAAATTCAATGGCCGTCCCGCCCGCTACCGTGATGTCCGCGTCGCCCGAAATGCGGCTGACATTCAACGTCACGGTTCCCGACGGCTGGGCGTCCAGCTTCACACCGAATGTAGTGCTCGCTCCCTCGGGAACGGCGAGGCTGTTCGTTCCGACAACCACCGACAGGCTACTCAGTGCGAATAGTCCCTCCTCAGTACTAAAGTACACCTTGTGATTCGCGCAACGCACCGTCTCGGCACGGCCGGGGGCCTGTGCCAGCGTCTCTACCCCGTCGTTGCCCCCGCTCGCATCGACCAAATAACGCCGCACTTCGCTGGGCGAGCCGAACGCTGTGGTTGTCATGACCACGTTGCCTTTATCATCGCAAGCCATACCAGAGGCGCCACTGAACCCGCCCGTGATCGTAGCCCACGCGTGCCCTTCGGGGTTCAGTGGGCTGCCGCTCGGGTTCATGACCGCCGCCGCCACCTCCGCCGCCGTCCAGCGGAAGATCTCAGGATTGCCCGCCCCTACATAGCCGTTGACGTAGAACAGGTTGCCGCTCCCATCGAATGCCAGCGGACCGCTTGAATTGCCGATCGTGCCCAGTGCGACCGGAGGCACCGACACCGGATTGCCGACCGTATTCAGAGTCGTGTACTGGATCTTGCTCGACCAACCGCCAGCCGCCCACAGCTCGGGACTACTGCCTCGCGCTTGCAGACCCAACAGGTCAGTTCCTGTGCCGACCGAGTCTATGGTCTGCGTGGGGACCAGACCTGCAGCCGGATCGTACTTGAAGTAGTCGCAAGTGTAGCGGTCGAAGTCGCCCCCGTCGTTGAAGTACACGTAAGCACCAATGCGCGTGACACGCGAGCCCGCGTATACACCGGCGGCGGTGTAGAGGTTAGACGTCGTCGTCCCGTCGTAACGGTAGATCGACATGCCCAGATTCCAGTCCGGTCGGCCGGTACTGTAATACAAGTTTGTGTTTAGGTCCCAGTCGAACGAAACGAAAGTCTCGCCGGCATGCGGGTTGTCGTACACGGTGTCGACCGTGACGCCCGATGCCACATTCAGCGAGAAAGTGATTGCTGCAATCCCTGTCTCATCGCTGACGTAGATCACACCAGCTCGGTAGCGCACGGTTTCCGCCCGGCTCGGCGTCGTGGCGATTACGGTCATTCCGATATTGGTTCCTGCTGCGCTCACGCGGTACAGGCGCACTTCGCTAGGCGAACCGAACGCTGTGGCAGCAAGGATCACATTGCCTTCATCATCACAGGCCATGCCCGTGGAGCCTGAGAATCCGCCGGTGATCGTAGCCCACTCGTGCCCTATCGGGCTCAGTTGACTGCCGCTTGGATTCGTGACTGCCGCCATCACCTCCGCCGCCGTCCAGCGAAAGACCTTCGGATCGCCCTCCCCTACATAGCCATTGACATAGTACAGGTTGCCGTTCGCGTCGAATGCCATCGGACCGCTTGAATTGCCGATCGTGCCCAGCACAATCGGCGGCATCGACACCGGATTACCGCCCGCGTCCAGAGTTGTGTACTGGATTCTGCTCGACCAGCCGCCAGCCGCCCACAGCTCAGCACTGCTGCCATGCGCCTGCAGATCTAATAGGTCAGTTCCCGTGCCATCTGAGTCTATGATCCGTGTCGGGATCTGACCCGTAGCCGGATCATACTTGAAGTAGTCGCAGGTGTAGCGGGCGTAGTCACCCCCGTCGTTAAAATACACGTAGTTACCAATGCGCGTGACCCGCGCACCCGCGAATACACCGGCAGCCGTAAAGAGGTTAGACGCGGTTGTTCCATCGTGACGGTAAAGCGACATGCCCAGATTCCAGTCCGGCCGGCCCGTGCTGTAATACAAGTTCGTGTTTGCGTCCCAGTCGAACGAAACGAAGGTCTCGCCGACATGCGGGTTGTTGTAGTGCGTTTTGGCAATATAGCCGCTGTTGCCAGCGAAGTTGGCGAATGCCTGGGTGCCAAAAGCAAGCACGCAGGCTACTGCGAGGATATTCTTTGTCGTTTTCATATTTTTTTTAATCTCTGTCTTTGTCATTCGAGACAACTTTTTCCATCCATATTGCCGTGATGGCGTCGAGATCGAATCCTGACTTGCTAGAAGTCCGGGTGGCAGCATCCATCTCTTCATTGTGATAAATGAGATCGCCGTCGCTATCGGTCAACCAGCGGCTTCCCATCGATTGGATGCGTACGTAGCGAATCCAGTCTAACCCAACCTTTGAGATATCGAAGCTATCTCCCCCGGAGACCGCAGGGTCGGTGGGATCTGGATCGTAGCCATTGCTCATGACTGGATTAACGCCTGCAAACCCTGAGTTGTAGCAGTAGGGGTGCCGCAGATTGAGTTTTTCGGTACCTGGGTAGTACCGAGGGGAGAAGTCACAGTTGAATTTTCGCCAGTTCACCCCATCTTGGCTGACGGATACAATAGCCGGTTCCATGAAGCGTGTTTCGGGGTTAGGGACCCCTTGGGCATCATATATGTAGAAAACGTTTTCAAAGACCGTGAAGTCGTCTCCGGGGCCGTCCCAAACAACGTTGTCCTCAAATTTCAACGTAATCTCCCCTCCATAAGGAGCCGATACGCCGCCGTCGGCATTCACGGCGGCGCCAAGAGAAAGGACATCCGCAGAACCCCCTGCGAGCCCCTTGCCGTGTGGAGCGCCCAAAATAACGGCAGGAAGCCGGTCACTCCCGAAAGCGCGAGGATGAAGCAACCCCATGCTTACGATGGCGTCCGCAAACGGCTCCGTTTTCGGCGGTAGTCGCACGCACAGAGCCGGAGGGGCGGAGGTTGACGTTACGCCACCGACTTCAAGGAATGCGGCGTAGTAATAGGTACCGGCTCCCACATCGCCGTCAAGATGCGAGGCCTTGGCCCCCTGATACACGGTCTTGCCGTCTGAAGAAGAAAGAGGGGGCGCGTTGGCCTTTCTTACTATCCGGACGGAGAGCAGCTCCTCGGACACCGGCAAGGTCCATTTGAGAGCGGAGCTGGTTCGACTGAGCAACGCATGGAAATCAGAGATCGAGCCAGGCAAGGAAGGTAGGACTTCCAGCGTGCATTGCGCCATGGCGAATTGGCCAAGGGCATCCTGAACCCACACGCTTACCGCATAGCGCCCCGATGTGGTCGGGGTTCCGCTCAATAACTCTGTCTCACTGAGCGTTAGACCGGGCGGAAGGGTACCTTCAATCCCCCATGCGTAAGGTTCTAAACCGCCGGCAGCCTGGAAACCAAACTCAAATGGCACGGTCTTGCGCAAAGGCGGCAGGGAAACATCCAAGATACACAGAGCGGCCCGAACATGTAGCACAAACTCCTTGGAGACAGACCGTTGCGAATCGGCTAAGCGGATGGCTATCGGGATATCCACGTCAGTCACGTTCGTCGTGACCTGACCGTATAGGTATCCCGTCGCCGGGTCGAGGGCAAGCCACCCTATGGCATCGAGATCACCAACGGCACTCCATTCGTAGGGGGGGATCCCGCCAATAGCCTGCATCTGAAACGAATAATCTCCCCCAGGGTAAGCCGCAGGCAGGCTGGCAGAGACAATCGTGAGCTCTTGTGTCGTTTGAACCACCAGAATATATTCCGCGACGTCCTTCGCGCCCATGCTATCGGTCACCTCAAGCAAGAAACCCGTAGTGCTTGGCTCGAGCGGGGTTCCCGCGAGCCTACCTGAGCTCTCGGTGAAAAAGAATGCGGTAGGAAGTTGCCCTTCAATGATGCGCCACTGGTACGGCGGAGAGCCACTTTCGGCGTTGAACAGCACCTCATAGGGTTTTCCGGCCTGTCCCAGTGGCAAAGCGCCAGTGGTGATGTAAACCAGGTTTGATCCGCCGCCGATTGTTGGAATCCATTTATTTTGTCTGCGTATGACGCCGAATCGATCATTGATCTCCTTTTCCTTACGGGCGGCGATTTCCTCAGGTGTGAGATTCTTATCTTCCCCTTGACCTTCCGCCGCTACACCTGCATTGGATACGGCGGATGTGACCGAAAGAGCGGAAGTGCAACGATTGCTGCCACTGGCCTGGTTTTCGACCTTGCCCGACTCATGTGGCGAAGAGGTCGCCTCCGAAGATCGTTCGGAGCTTTGCAATGCAAGGAGAGCCAGTTGGTCTTGGCGATGGGCTGTTGGGGAATCTGTGGGCACCGAAATAGCAAGGCGCACGAGAGCCAAGAGACATGCAAGCCCCACAATCCCCGCTAGCCATACCCTCACCCGTATGTTCCCAATGTTCGTCTTCAACATAAAAAAAGCCTCCCCTTTCCGATTAAGGGAAAGGGAGGCCTAGAATCCAACCGCTCATCCTCTTCCATCGCGAAAGATGACCAACTTAGGGGAAAACACGTCTCCTGGCTTACGGCTTCAATCCTACTCCCGGGCCTTCCCGTTCCCTGCGAGCAACTCATGTTGCCCGTAAATGAACAGTGGCTTTCCGGTTTTGTAACCGCTTACAGTGGCGCGACCGCGTCCGATTTTCACGGACTTCCGTTTGTTTTCCCGCCAATAAATTTTTAACAACGAAACGGAAGCTATAGGCGCGCCTTTCTTTTGTCGAGTTTTTCTTCATGTTTTTCTTCATGCGCCTAAACTTGCCTCGCACCCACAATCAGTTAAAAAACTTTTTGCCAACTTATGCGAAGCCCTAACCAAAACATTTCCTAAGTTGATAAAGCCGCCTTTTTCTGGTCTTATCCGCTTGGGGTGTTCATACTGGCGCCCGTTCGGAAAGGACATGATTATGGCCAAAAAGACTCGAGCGCGGTGCATTGGTATTCTGACATCCGGCGGGGACTGCCCCGGCTTGAACGCGGCTATCCGCGGCGTCGCCAAAGCCGCCCTTCATCACGACATGAAAGTCATTGGCATCCTCGATGGGTTCCGTGGGCTGGTTGAAAACCGCACCCTCCCGATTGAGGATTTGCAGGTCAGCGGCATCCTAACCCTCGGCGGCACGTTCCTGGGATCCAGTCGTGACAAGCCACACAAAATGAAGATGGGCAATAAGGTCATGGACATGACCGATGTCGCCATCGCCAATGCCCGCCGTTTGCAATTGGACTGTCTTGTCTGTCTGGGCGGCGGGGGGACCCAGAAGAATGCCTTACATCTCAACAATATGGGCGGCCTCAATGTGCTGACACTCCCCAAGACCATTGATAATGATGTCGCCTTAACCGATATTTCTTTCGGATATGACACTGCCTTGGGAATCGCCACCGAGGCCATAGATCGGCTGCACACCACCGCCACCAGCCATCATCGTGTCATTGTCTGTGAATTGATGGGACATGCGGCAGGTTGGCTTGCCTTGGGATCCGGAATTGCCGGCGGGGCGGATGTCATCCTGATCCCGGAAATTCCTTATGACCTGAATGTTGTCGCAGAACACCTACGGAATCGCCGTCATCAAGGGAAGCGGTTCTCGATTATTGCCATTGCGGAGGGCGCCATTTCAAAAGACGAAGCGAAAGCTTTGGCAAAAGGGATTAAAGCGGGAAAGAAGAAACCCGATCCCTTTACGTCCAGTATTGATACCAACGGCATTCATCTGGTGCAGGAACCCATGTCAAGCCGGGTCGCGCGGCATATCCAGCAATTAACCGGCCTCGAGGCACGGGTGACCTCACTGGGACACGTTCAACGCGGGGGAACGCCGTCGGCGGCGGATCGTTTGCTTTGCACGCGGCTCGGGACCAAAGCTGGGGAGTTATTAATGCAGGGCGTTTATAATGTCATGGTGGCCGTGCGTGGCGACGAGTGTGTACCGGTGCCGTTAGCCAAAGTGGCCGGCGTGGTCAAGAATGTCCCCATCAACCATCCGTGGGTCAAAACCGCCCGGCTAGTGGGTACTTGCCTGGGAGATGTACCGGGGTTATGAAATGAAATCGCCCAAGACTAAACCTCGACGCGTACGCAGCAAGCCCGCGCCCGGCTCCCGTTTCTTGGATCGGGATTTGAACTGGCTTGAATTCAACCGGCGCGTGTTACACGAGGCCTTGGACGAGCGGATCCCGCTTCTGGAACGGGTCCAATTCCTCTCCATCTTTACATCCAACTTAGATGAGTTTGTGATGAAGCGGGTGTATGGATTACGGGAGCAAATCCGGGCTGGCGTGCAAAGTCCAGATACAGAGAAACCCACTTCCGAGGGACTTCTGCACGC
The DNA here is from genome assembly GCA_038330175.1 of Kiritimatiellia bacterium. Classification (GTDB taxonomy): domain Bacteria; phylum Verrucomicrobiota; class Kiritimatiellia; order CAIKKV01; family CAITUY01; genus JAABPW01. The sequence goes on along the minus strand of JBBQNS010000019.1, from coordinate 35,915 downwards.
CATTCACGCCACCATACAAGACATGCTGAACCAGCAAGCCGAGGCGTATCATCTTACGATCAAGCCGGCCTTGGCCGCCCAAGGGATCCACCTCCTTGGCTGGAGCAATCTGACCGATGAGGAAAAACGGTTGGCCAGCTTGATTTTCGACAAAACCGTGTTCTCGGTCCTCACTCCACTCTCAGTCGATGTGGGTCATCCCTTCCCGTTCATTTCCAATCTCTCGCTTTCCCTCGCCCTGACCTTGACCGATCCGGTAACCAAAGTATGCGCTTTCGCCCGAGTGAAAATTCCCGACACTTTACCTCAATGGATCCGTATCGAAACGGACGCATTTCAGGGGGCCTATCGCTTTGTGTCCCTGGTGGATTTAATCGCACATCATTTGGATCGGCTATTTCCTGACATGAAGATCAGTGGCATCATGCCTTTTCGCGTCACCCGAAATGCAGAGGTTGAAGCCGACCTTGAAGATGTCGAAGATCTGCTTCAAGCGATCGAAGAACAGGTTCGCCAACGCCGTATGGAATGTGTGGTGCGGTTGGAATGCCCAAACAAGGCCGATCCCACCAACCGCCGCATTCTGATGGAGGCACTCGAGCTGGGGGAGGAAGACGTCTACGAAATGCCCGGTCTGGTTGAATATCGGAGCCTACAGGATATTGCCGCCCTTCCGTTCCCCGCCTTCCGCTACAAACCTTGGACCCCCTTGGTACCCCGCCGGCTTCAAGGGGAAGAGACCCGTGTCTTCGACCTGATCCGATCGGGCGATTTGCTGGTCCATCATCCTTACGAATCGTTTGACGACACCGTGTTACGCCTGATCAAAGAAGCCGTTGCTGATCCTGAAGTACTGGCCATCAAAATGACCCTCTATCGAACCGGAAAGGATAGCCCGTTTGTTCCATTGTTAATTCAGGCGGCAGAAGCCGGAAAGCAGGTCGCCTGTCTGGTGGAGTTGAAAGCCCGCTTTGACGAGCATGAAAACATTGTGCTCGCTCAAAAAATGGAGCGTGCCGGTGTACACGTCGTTTACGGCGTTGAGGGCCTGAAGACCCACACCAAAACCACGCTGATCGTGCGACGTGAAGAGCGGAAGACGCGATGCTATGCCCATATTGGAACGGGCAACTATCACCGGAAGACAGCCCGGCTTTATGTCGACACGAGCCTGCTGACATGCCAGCCGGATTTGACGGCCGATATTGCCGACCTGTTCAACTACCTCACGGGCCGAAACCGGAAAGAGGATTACCGGAAATTGTTGATCGCCCCAGCCAATATGAAGCGTCGTTTCCTGTCGCTTGTCGAGCAGGAAGTCGAACACCACCGCGCAGGCCGACCCGCTCATATCATCGCGAAGATGAATCAATTGGAAGACCGGGATATCTGTCTTGCTCTATATGCCGCCAGTCAAGCGGGGGTGCCCATCGATTTGATCGTACGGGGATTCTGCACCCTCAAGCCGGGCGTGCCGGGGTTGAGCGAGAACATCCGGGTGATCTCCGTGATCGGTCGTTTCCTGGAACACTCCCGCATCTTCCACTTTCGGAACGGGGCCGAGCAGGAAATTGACGGCGAGTATTTCATTGGCTCTGCTGACTGGATGCACCGTAACCTGGAGAGCCGGATTGAGGCCATTGCTCCCATTGAGGATCGGTCGCTTAAGGCCGATCTTCAGCAAATTTTGCAAACGCACCTCTCGGATCAGCGCAGTGCCTGGGACATGAAGCCAGACGGCACCTATGTCCAGCGCAAACCGGTAAATGCAGAAAGTCAAGGCTCCCATGAAACCTTGATGCGTCAAGCCTTGCTTCGTCACGGTTAATGCGCCCCCATCCTTTACTTGCGTCCTTGCCCAGAGAGCGCTATCGTTGACGGCAGGATAGAACGTGATATGCCCTGAGAAAGGAAAATTAATCATGAAGTCTGTTACGAAGCATTACCTGACTAAAGCATTATGCCTGATTATTCCGGGAGTATTTCTCCCAGGCGCACTACAAGCACAACCCAAGGAGACAAATACCGTGAATAGCCTCTATGAGTTCACCATGAAACAGATTGATGGTACCGCCACCCCCCTATCTGGCTATAAAGGGAAGGTTCTGTTGATCGTCAATGTGGCCAGCCGCTGTGGCTTCACCGGCCAATATGCCGGCTTGCAAAAACTCTACGAAACCTACAAAGACCGCGGCTTGTTCGTCATGGGCTTTCCTGCCAACAACTTTCTTTTTCAGGAGCCGGGCAGCAACAAGGACATTGCTGAATTCTGCTCTTTGAAATTCCATGTGACCTTCCCCATGTTTGAGAAAATTGAGGTCGCAGGCAGTGATATACATCCTCTCTATAAATATCTGACCGACAAGGCAACCGACCCGGAATTCAGCGGCAAGATCACCTGGAACTTCAATAAATTTCTGATCGGGCGCGACGGTCATATCCTTAACCGGTTTGGCAGTAAAACAACGCCTGAAGACAAAGCCCTCATTGCCGCCATCGAGAAGGCTCTTGAAGCAGCGAAATAAAAAGCCAATGAGCGATTTAAAAAAAATCAAGATTGGCCTCAGCTCCTGCCTTCTGGGCAAACCGGTTCGTTACGATGGCCAGCACAAGCACGACCATTACATCACAGACACCTTGGGCCCCTATTTCGAGTTCGTTGGCGTGTGCCCTGAAGTGGAATGCGGGATGACGGTACCGCGTGAATCGATGCGGCTGGTCGGCGATCCTGCTAACCCCCGACTCCTGACCACCCGCACCGAAATCGACCACACGGAGCGCATGCTGAATTGGGCTGCCCGCCGGGTCAAGGAACTGGAGCATGAAGGCTTGCAGGGCTTCATCTTCAAGTCCCGCTCACCCAGCAGCGGCATGGAGAACGTCAAAGTTTACAACGCCAAAGGCATGGTGGGCGGCAAATCACCGGGCCTCTTTGGCAAGGCCTTTATGGAGCATTTTCCCACGCTCCCCTGTGAGGACGAAGGTCGGCTGAACGATCCAGATTTGCGCGAGAATTTCATTGAGCGCGTCTTTACACTCTGGCGCTTTCGCCAAGCGGTCGGCACCGCCCCAACGCTGGCGGCGCTGATGACGTTCCAAGCCCGGAACAAGCTACTGATTCAAGCCCACAATGAAGCCCTGGTCAGGGAAATGGGTCGCGAGTTGGCTAGCCTCAACCCCCGGCAGGCTCGCGCGCATATCCCCATCTACGAAGCTAAGTTGATGCGTGCCATGAAGACCCTTGCTACGGTTCGTAAACACACCAACATTCTCCAGCACATGCTCGGCTATTTGCGAGGCCTGGCTGACGAGCCCGACCGAAAAGAACTAGCCGACATCATTGAGCAATACCACACAGGCCTCATTCCTTTGATTGTGCCCGTGACGATGCTGCGGCATTATGTTTTCAAGCATAACATCGAGTATTTGAAGGACCAGTATTATCTGGCCCCCCACCCCATGGAACTTAAGCTTCGCAACCATGCTTGATAGGCAAAGTCTCTCGCTTTCACTCACGCCTTTATGGCAGTCTTTACTAAATCGCAGGATCTACCATGTATCTTGAATTCTACAAACTTAAGGAGCCGCCTTTCAACATTACGCCGGATCCCCATTATCTTTTTATGTCTCGTCAACACCGGGAGGCCTACAACCACGTGATGTACGGGATCCGCGGCAGGAAGGGATTTATCCAACTCACCGGGGAAGTGGGGTCAGGGAAAACTACGCTCTGCCGCGCTGTCCTTGCCGAGCTTGGTCAAAACGTTCAAACTGCGCTCATCCTTAACCCTTGTCTCACCGAGGCCCAGCTGATCCGTGCCATCCTCAAAGACTTTGGCTTAAAAACCGCCGGCAAAGATATGTTGAAGCTGATTGAAACCTTAAACGCCTTTCTTCTAAAGAAACTGGAAGCCAAGGAAAATGTGGCACTTTTGATTGATGAGTCGCAGATCTTATCTTCTAAATTGATGGAGCAGATCCGCCTGCTATCCAATTTAGAAACGACCCACCAGAAGCTGATTCAAATCGTGCTGATAGGCCAACCTGAATTAGGCGACAAGCTTAACGATCCGGCCCTGCGTCAGCTTCGACAACGCATTACGGTCCGCTATCATCTCGGACCGCTGGACGAAAGCGAGATCGGAAGCTATGTGGCCCACCGCCTTTCAACTGCAGGCGGAGACGGCCGCTTGAAATTCGACGCCAAGGCGCTTCACCTCGCCTATCGATACTCCGAAGGTATCCCCCGCCTCATCAACGCCGTCTGTGATAACGCCCTGCTCGCAGGTTATGTCGCAGATGCTTGGTGCATCGATAAAACCTGCATGAAACGGGCGATTGTCCAGCTTGAGGGGCCCCATAAATAGTTTTGTTGCCATCCTATTCATTTTGATATTGTCAGGACAGTGAAGCTACTTACGAAGAACCATGAATAAACTTGCGGCATTTATCCTGATCTCTCTAGCGTCGATTGCGCTCCCACTGGGCGCGGTCCCTGTCAAAATCGGGATCTGTATTCAGCCCCCATTGGCCTTTCAGGAAAAAGCGGGCCAGCCACCTCAAGGGTTTTTCATTGATATCGTGAACGACATTGCTGCTCGGAATAATTGGTCAGTTTCCTACATCGTCGATTCCCGCGCTAATCTCCTCAACAAACTAGCCCGCCAGGAAATTGATATTATGATGCCGGTAACGTTCACCGGCAATAGCGCTACTACGCTCGACTATTCAGCCAGCTTCCTTGCTTCTTATGCCACCCTCTATTCCCCTGCGAATACCCTGATCCCTTCTTACTATGAATTACAGGGAAAAACCATTGCGATGGTTCGGGAAGACGTTTATGCCCCCCTCTTCATCGATACGCTCAAAGCGCTCGGGATTCGGTACGACTTGATTGAAATGCGATCTTACGAAGAGGTCTTTTCGGCCATCTCTGCGGGGCGGGTGGATGTCGGTCTTGCTGATATCTTTTTTGGAAATCTCAATAGTCAAAAACTTGAACTTGCCCCCACCCCCACCACCTCTGCTTCTCATGATTTCCGTTGCGCTGTTTTTTGCGATCGTAACTGGGAGCTTCGCCAAACTATTGACCGCAATCTTCTCTCTCTCAAGAATTCGCCGGACTCCATTTACTACAAATCTCTGGATAAATGGACGGGATACCACCGTCCCATTTCGCTCATCGCCTTAGTTGGCTTTATTCTTCTGGGTATCCTGGCTGCAGGAGGCGTCATTTTTACGGTCTTTATCCTGGTCCGAAAATCGATTCAGGAACAAACGCAGAAATATGCCGTCGCCAATCGCCAATTATTAAAAGGGACAGAAGACCTGATCGACAGTGAAGCGGCCGCCAACGATCGTATGAAATGGTATCAGACCCTCCTGAACAACACCATCGACATCATCCTCATTCACGGAGTGGATCAAAAAGGAACCCCTGGCAAATTTGTCGACGCCAATACAACCGCGTGTAAACGCCTTGGCTATTCGCGTCAGGAATTACTGGCTCTTTCTCCCAGCCAGGTCGAGGTTTCGCCTGACAATGTTTCCACACCTCGCTATTCAAAACTGCTCTCCAATTGGCGTGACGCACGCCTTCCGGATGCCACGGCAGGGGAATCAAAAAGCTTAACGTTAACAGTAGAGTTGTCCTATCGCACAAAATCGGGAGCCGAATTTCCAGGAGAAGCAACAATCCGCATTTTGGAGCATAAAAGTCAGCCGGTTATTTATTATGCAATTCACGACATTACCACCCGCCACAAGGCCCGTTTGGCATTGCAGGAGAGGGACCGCCGTTTTGCCGATTTCTTTGCCCGCGCCCCTATTGGGGTGGCTCTTTTCGATCCCGCCTTGAATCTTACGGATGTAAATCAAGCGGCACTTGCCATGTTCGGGTTTAGTGAGCGTGTTAATTTCCAAGAGGCAAAACTGTTTAATTTAAACGATCTCGGCGAACAGAATCTTGACACTTTAATGAAAGGTGGGACGGTTCGATACGAAAAGTCCATGGACTTTGATCAAATTAAAAAAGAGGAACGTTTTGCTTCCGCCCGTACCGGAAAATGTAATTTTGATTTTTTGATTACTAATCTGGGACTGGATGATGACTTCAACCCTAAAGGGTTCATGTTTCAGATTCAGGATATTACCGACCGCCGCCGGGCCGAAGATGCCCTTCGCCTAAGCGAAAAGATTCTGCGACAGGCGCAAAAAATGGAAGCCATCGGCACCCTTGCGGGAGGAATCGCTCACGACTTCAACAACATCCTCACTCCCATCATTGGTTATACGGAAATGGCCATGATGACGCTTCCACCCGAGGATCCCATCCAAACGAATCTTGATGAAGTTTTAAAGGCTAGTCACCGCGCCAAGGAACTCGTCAAACAAATCCTCACCTTCAGCCGTCAATCCGAGCATGAAGTGAAACCTATCCGCCTGATCCCGCTTCTCAAGGAAGTCGCTCAACTGCTGCATGGCTCCATTCTCGCGAGCATTGAGTTGAAGCTTACCCTTTCAACGGAGAGGGACATTGTCAAAGCGGATCCCACTCAAATGCATCAGGTCATCATGAACTTGTGCACGAACGCTATCCATGCAATGAAGGCTAAAGGCGGTATTTTGGAAATGGGCATCACCCAACTTACCGTGGATGGACGTACCCATGGTCCGCTTGCCCGACTGTGTTTCGGAGCCTACGTTGATGTTTCGGTCCGTGACAACGGCCATGGAATGGAACGTCGTGTATTAGACCGAATCTTCGAACCGTTTTTTACTACAAAGGAAAGCGGCGAAGGCACGGGCATGGGCCTGGCCGTCGTTCACGGAATCATCACCTCGCTTCACGGCACTATCACCGTAGAAAGCGAAGAGGGAAAAGGCACCGCTTTTCATGTCGTCCTGCCTCTCCTGGAGCAAGCCGGTGAACAGTCAACAACCCAAGCCTCAGAAATTTTGCGAGGCACTGAACGCATTCTTTTTGTGGATGATGAGATGGGTATTGCGACGATGGCCAGCCAAATGCTCACCTCGCTGGGCTACAAAGTGGTTAGCTGTACGCGGCCTTATGATGCCGTTACGATCTTCCGGGAGGACCCAAAGCGTTTTGATCTCATCATCACCGACCAGATCATGCCGGGACTCACGGGCATGGATTTGATCAATGAAATCCATGCCATCCGCCCGAATATTCCGTCCCTAATCTGTACGGGCTTCAGCCGAACGGTTGATGATCGCGATCTCCTTAAGGCCGGGGTGCGGGAAGTCCTGATGAAGCCCCTTGTCCTCCGGCAACTGGCAGAATCGATTCGGCGCGCGCTGGATACTACCGAATAAGACTCGGCATCATAACCAGGAACCTGTGCGGGCGCCTGTAAGTTGAGAATCAGCTAACACGGTTGCCCCATTTACAACCAGGTGTGTGATCCCCTCGGAAATACGATGCGGGTCGCTGAAGGTCGCACAATCGCGCAAGGAGCCGGGATCAAACACCGTTACATCAGCATAATACCCGGTCCGCAATTCGCCTCGTGCCCCCAATCTAAATTGCCCGGCCGCAAGCGAAGTCATTTTTCGGACGGCTTCCGTCACAGATACCGTTTTGCCATCCAGTGCCGCTCTAAGAAATTTCGGAAAACTCCCATAGGCGCGTGGATGAGGATAATCATGACTCAAGGGGCCACACGGTGAACGCAGGGAGGCATCCGATCCAAGCATCACCCACGGTTGGTCTAAAATCCGCCACAAGTTGTCCTCGCTCATTCCCTGGAAAAAGGCGCTGGTCATCAAGCGATCCGTCTCAATTAAGTGGAGAGCCGCATCGACTGGCTCCAATTTCAGAAGCTCCGCCACCTTTGCCAAGGGCAGGCCGCGGTAGGCCCTATTCTCATCGGTGGTCGACCCAATGGTAATGCTACCCCAGGAGCGTTCAGATCGATTTTCTAGAAGTTCCGCCCGCAAGCGAGCCCTGATTCCGGGGTCCCGTAACCGGGTCATTTCGGCTTCACGCCCACCTTCGGTCGCCCAATCAGGAAAAATCACATCCAACTCGGTGCAGGAGGAAATATACGGATATCGGTCTGCCGCCACTTCCACACCCGCCTGTCGGGCGGATTCGATGGTCTTTAACGCCGCATCAATTAAATGCCAATTGCCTTGACCTGAAGTTTTGAGATGCGACACCTGAACACGGACCCCGGTCTCACGCCCCACCCCGATAGTCTCCTCTAGGGCTTCAATCAACTGACTGCTTTCACTGCGCATGTGCGAGGTGTAGATCCCCCCCTTGCGCTGCACGATCCGCGCCAACCGGAGAATTTCCTCCCTCGCGGCATACATGCCTGGCGGATAAATCAACCCCGAGCTAAGCCCGCGGCCCCCTTCATCAAGACTCTGCTCCAGCAGCCGCTCCATCGCCTTGCCTTCATCTTCGGTTGCGGCACGTCCCTCATACCCCATAACGGAGGCACGCAACACGTTGTGGCCGACTAAAGGAACTACATTCACAACAGGCTTAATCTTCTCCCATATCTGGCGATATTCGGCCATCGTTTTCCACTGGCCCGGATATGTGTGCAGTTGCCAATCGGATGCGAGATGTGCGGCTCCCATACAAGGTGCGGCAGAGGCGCCGCAATTGCCCACAACTTCGGTGGTAATCCCCTGGAACACCTTACTGGGAGCTGTTGGCTCAATCAGCAAATAGGCATCCGAATGGGAATGCGTGTCAATAAACCCGGGACACACCATCTGGCCTTTGGCATTGATTACGGTTCGTGATTCGGCGGCGTGAAGGTCGCCCATCGCCGTAATACGCTCACCGGTTATTCCGAGATCCATCCGACAGGCGGGGGCGCCGGTTCCGTCCAGAAGCAGTCCGTCAATTATTTTAAGATCAAACATATTGGGTGTGGAATAACTTACGCGGCTTCGCGAACCCTTGATGTCCGTTTATTTCTCTGGGCCTGCCAACAAAGCCATAATGTCTTTTTGTACGGCATCGAGCTCAGTTAATTTCAATTGAGGATCAGTGATGGCAAAGGTTTCACCCGTCTTTTTGTGTTCGTAAACCACCACGCGAGTCCCATTTTCAACATTTTTGATTTCTCGCTCGACCAGCATCCGCTGACGTTCCAACATCACCGCTAGAATATAGATGACACTGGCCTGAGCAGGATCCCCCTTCTCAATCAATTCACGGAGCAAGGTCTCGGCGGTTTCCTTTTTGATCCGGTGATCCGGCTCCGTTGGCGGACTTTTGAAGAACCCTTTCCAAGAGCTGTATCGCGGTTGCGCCCCCGCTTCGACGGCCCAACATTTCTCGCAATAATCGCCCCGACTGTAGTCCTGCTCTAAAAAAATGAGCCGGGTATGATAAGGCTGTCCATCCACAAAATTTTCCTGACACGCTGAACAGGCTGTTGAGCGTGATTTAATATTCCAGTCTTGCGCCATTATGTTTGCTCCATATAAAGATCACGGCCGTCCCATAGATAAATCACGCCCGATATGGCCGTCAATGCCGCTACGGCAAGCGATAAGAACATCGCCGTTTGAGTGAAATAAATATCGAAATCTCCTATAAACCGCGCTTGGTTTACCCCCCCGCAAAATAGGGGCAAGAATTCTTCCTGCAAAGCCAACCCTAGCATAATAACCACGATGGTTACGGTCTGCCAGACCATCTTGTGTTTCCCCCAGACTCCAGCGGGCAATACTCTCCCTTTCTGGCTGGCAAGCAATCGTAGTCCTGTAACGACAAACTCCCGGCTAATGATGGTAATGACAATCCAGGCCGGCACGATCTGATGTACGGCCACAAAACTGACAAACGCCGAACACACTAATATTTTATCGGCCAGCGGATCCATCAACTGGCCAAACACCGTGATCTTGTTCAAGCGTCTTGCCAGAATCCCATCCAACCAATCCGAAAGCCCGGCGATCAAAAAAGTAATTAAGGCAAGTGTCTTTCCAAAAGGAATCCCTGATGTCAGGAAACCGGCCATTAGAAATGTCAGGCCGATGCGCCCAACCGTAATTTTATTTGGGAGATTCATTTCAGCCATAAGATCACCAATTTAGCAAAGAACCCCTATCGGGCAATCGTAACTTTAATTTCATGATGGGACCGCCTTAAAATCATACCCAGCCGCGCCAGTAAACCGGACAGAAGCGATTCTTCCCGGTTCGACCTTCTCACCCACCTTCCTAACCATCGTTACTCCATCCACGTCGGGCGCCTGTCCCCGTGATCGGGCTTCCCACATCCCTTTACGCAGTGGCTTTACATACATCACTTCACCTTCAAGACCTCGGCGCGACTTCGCTTTCCGGAATGCGACTCCCTGTTGAACGGCCATGAGCGCGTCACGTCGTCGCTTAGCGGTTGCATGAGGAACCTGCCCCGGCATGGTTGCCGCCGCCGTATTCTCTTCTGGCGAAAAGGCAAACACGCCCAAATGATCGAATTCCGATTCTCGCACGAATCGCACCAATTCATTGAAATGCGCTCGTGTTTCTCCAGGGAAACCGACTAGGCAGGTTGTCCGCAGGATGACACCCGGTAGCCGCGCTCGAGCCTTTTCCGGATAGTCCCGCACGGCTTTCGCTCCGCCCGCCCGGTGCATGGCGCTCAAGACCTCGGCATGGGCATGCTGAACGGGGACATCAAGATAACGGCAAACTTGCGGGATCGCCGCCATGGTATCCAAGAGTTCATCAGTCAAATAGGCAGGGTGTCCATATAATAGCCGGATCCAAAATTTGCCACCAATTTTCCCAAGGTCTTTGAGAAGTTCAGGAAGATTGGTGCCATCCTTCAAATCCATCCCATACCGCATTGTATCCTGGGAAATCAGATTCAGCTCGCGAATTCCTTGCTCCAAAAGCCGTTCGGATTCGCGGATGATCGTAGAAATGCTACGAGACCGATATCGCCCGCGGATGCCAGGGATTGCACAAAATGCACAGTGATGATTGCATCCTTCCGCAATCTTAACGTAGGCAAAGGGGCCACCCGTAAGTAAAATACGCTCGGGCAGCGGACTAAACACTTTTTTCGAAACCGCCGAAACCTGATAGATATGGCGCTCTCCGCGCGCCAGTCGGCGAACCACTTTGCCGATGTCAGGCAACTGATCCACCCCGATAAACGCGTCGACCTCTGGCATTGCCCGCTGGAGCTCTACCTGATACCGCTGAATCAGGCATCCGGCAACAATGACCGCGCGGCACTCGCCGGTCTGCTTTCTCGCACAGGCACGCAGAACCGCATCAATCGATTCTTCCTTGGCGTCCCCGATAAACCCACAGGTGTTGACTAGTATAATATCCGCCTCTTCCGGTGAGCGCGCGAGAACCACCCCTTCCGCTCGCAATACGGTGGCCATGTGTTCAGAATCAACCAGATTTTTGGCACAGCCCAGACTGATAAAACCAACGGAAATAGACTCTTTAGGCGCAGCCGGAGTTGAGAGGGACGTCGTCATGGCTTATTTCAGTTTCGCATAGGGCGCTGGAGGCGGCGCAGCCAGACGTAATGATTTCGTATAGACCGAAGGCTTTGCCGGCGCCGTCACCGGAACCGCTGCGGCGGGGATTGCGGGCTTACTGGATCCTGAAAACATATAAAACGCGCTGACGGATAAAATCGCCACAACCAAAATGGCAAAAACTGCCGCAGCTGTTTTTCCCACCGGAAAAGGCGCCGATTCGTCAATTCCACGCCCTGCCGACATAATCGAACGTCCCTCAAAATCCTGCCGTTTGGCTTTCAAACGGAGCCAGGCAATCATAAGTGTATGAAGAATATCGCGTATTGTGGTCATCAGGTTATTTCCAACCCCAGCCAACATCGAGCCACTGGACTCCTTGAAACGGGCTAGGGGCGAGGGCTGCGGGATGCCATCGTTGATCGGGGAGGGAGAGGGTGCTTCGGTTTTTAGCGTCGGATACACGGTCTTCGCGTAGTTGCTGAGATAATGCCGGATTAAAGGCTCCGGATCCAATCCCACATATTCGGCATAGAGCTTGATAAACCCCTTGCCATATAGCGGTGCCGCGATCACGCTATAATCATCGTTCTCCAACGCCTGCACCACATGCGTCTTCATGCGCGTTGCTACAACGACTTCCGCGATGCTCAAACGCCGTTTCTCCCGGGCGGCCCGCAGAGCGGCCCCGGGGGTCCTGGGAGTAAGAAGTTCATTCATAAATTTTCATCCTCTTTTGAAGTTGTATTGCCGGGGATTTCTCCGTCCATATCGATAAGTATCTCACGCGGGTCTGATCCGCGGGCAGGGCCGACAATCCCCCGCTGCTCCAATACATCCATGATTCTGGCGGCCCGGGTATATCCGATACGCAGCCGGCGCTGAAGCGACGATGTCGATGCCCGCTGAGTCTCGCGAATGATTTGAACCGACATTTCTAATAACTGATCATCTTCAGATTCATCGCCCCCTTTAACGATCATGTCATCAAAGGTTTGAACAGGCTTCCCTAACGAAGCCCCCCCTTCTGCATCCGGCATCCCCGTCATGGCAGGTTTCTGGGTCGACGCGGTTTCAACTTTCTCCTCCACCACGGGAGGTCGTTGTTTCATGATAAAGCCCACGATGCGATTGATATCCTCATCGGAGGTTAGCGCGCCTTGGGCACGGGTCAATTTACTCGAACCCGGCGGCAGGAAAAGCATATCGCCACGGCCTAGAAGTTTGTCAGCACCATTCGCGTCAAGAATGGTCCGGCTGTCATTTTTCTGAGCAACCTGAAAGGCAATACGCGCCGGAAAGTTCGCCTTGATAGTCCCGGTAATGACATCCACCGAAGGCCGCTGGGTCGCGAGGATCATGTGAATTCCCACGGCTCGTGAAAGCTGGGCCAGACGTGCGATATAATTTTCCACCTCCGCCTGAGCCGTCATCATCAAATCCGCCAACTCATCCACAATGATGACAATATAGCTGAGCTTGTCGGGGAGCCGCCCCACGTCCTCGGCTCCATCGAACAAGGCTTGCTGCTTCTCGATTGGCCGCGAATTATAACTCTTGATATTCCGGACCCCGGCCTTGGCCATAATTTTATAACGTCGTTCCATCTCCGTAATGGCCCAGCGCAATGCACCGGCCGCCTTCTTGGGATCCGTGATCACTTCCGTCTTGGCGCCTAGCAGATGCGGTAAATGATTATACACCGAGAATTCAACGATTTTGGGATCAATCAAAATCAGCTGCAGCTGTTCCGGGGTTCGCGCCATAAATAACCCGGCCAGGATCGAGTTCATGCAAACGGTCTTCCCTGATCCGGTAGCGCCAGCCACCAGCAGATGGGGCATTGTCGCCAAATCCGCTACGAGATCATTCCCGCCCACATCTTTTCCCAGCACAATCGGAATCTCCTGCCGATGGGGCTGCCAGGCTGGACCTTCCAGAATCTCCCGTAAAAAGACCGGACTCGTACTCAGATTCGGCACCTCAATACCCACGGTCCCCCGCCCCGGGATGGGAGCCTGCACCCGCACACTGGTGGCCTTCAACGAGAGCGCCAGATTGTTGCTCAGATTAGTAATCTTCTCTACCTTCACGCCCGGCGCAGGAATCAGCTCATAGCGCGCCACTGAAGGGCCTTGCTCAACATTCTTAAGTTCCGCCTTGATCCCGAATTCTTCAAGCGTCTGAATAATCAATCGCCCGGTGGTGTCCGTATCGGTCGTGATGGCCTGACGATTTTCCGGTATCTCACTCAGTAATGACAATGGCGGCAACTGGTAGGTACCCGCTGGAGAGGCCTGAGGCGGGGGGAGGGGCTCCACCTTAGACTTGGGCTCGGGTTCGCGGGCCGGAGTCACAGGTTTTTCTTTCACCTTGGGCTGCGGTTTCACGACCGGCTTGGGCGATTCTTTAACGGGATCTGTTTCGGGAACCACAATCAATTCCCCTTGTTCAAGATCCTCTTCAACTTCCTCGAGACGCGCCTCTTCACGGGCCGCCAAACGTTCCAGTCGCTCACGTTTCCATCCTTTAACGGCTGGCGTCAGCTGGCGTTTCTGCGAGTCAATCATATCCCGGTCGTCACGATGTGCCCATTTTCCAGCAGTAGCGTGAAGCGCTGCGGTAAAACGAAGAATGGCATCCCAGCCAAAAAATAAAAGCGAGGACGCCAAAAAAATGGCGCCCACCAGAATTTCAGCCCCGAGGATGCCGAACATTTTCACAGACAGCATATAGGCTACCGCTTGCGCGGGAACCCCTCCCGCCGCACTGAGATTCAATGCCGACAGAATGGGTTCAAACCATTCGGCATGGAGTTCCAGCAGACAGGCCAAGGAGAACATCATCAAGATCACCCAAATCAGTTTAGCCCGGATATGCTCGATTCCCTGAAAAATCAACACGATCCCAAAGCCAAGGAACCAGAGGGGAATCAAGTAAGCGCCTAAGCCCACCGCTTCAAATAGTACAAACGACATCCAGGCACCACCGGGTCCGATGAAGTTGGCCGGCGGATCATTCGCCGGCTCACACAATAGCGAGATATCCCGCCAGTCATAGGAAACAAGGCTGAGGAAGATAATCACACACACAGCCAGGAGCACGATGCTCAAAGCCTCGCGAAGCCCGCTACTCGAGTTTGATTTTATTTCTGCCATTCTGTCCCCACTCAGGGCTGGGTGTTTTCCGGATCCAATGATGCCGCGCTCGCGGCTTTTCGGCAACGCACCAACAGCTCACGGCAGGGTGAATTGGTCACTCCCGCCAACACACTTAAATGCAATCCTGTTTGCGCCGCACTCATTCCTTTTTCAAATTGACCATTTGCGTAATACGCCTCACCCAAAGTATTCCAAATAGAGAAGTCCGACGGCACATCCAATAACGCACCTCGGGCCAACTTGACGGCACGCGCCGAGTTCGGTGTGGCGCCCCCCTTAACCTTAAGTAACGTCCAGGCCAGATTATTCTTAACCATGGGATTATCAGGGACATCTTTGTTTAGTTTCTCCAGTAAAGGCAAGGCCTCCTCAAAGCGGCTCAATTCGATGAGGGCAGCGCTTAAACCAAAGGCCGCCTCGTTATTAGAAGGATCCAGGGAGAAGGCTTTTTCGAACAAGGCCTGGGCCTCTGTCATTTTACCATCCATCAGGCAGGAACGCCCCGTTGATAGTAAATCCGACACGTCCGCCGTCACCACAGGAGGAGCCGATGTCCCTTCCGCCCCTGCCCCCAAAACACCTGCCAGCCAAATTATTGCACACCAAGCGACCTTCATAATTTTTTTTCTCCTGCCGATCGTACTGTCACCTTAACCACATCCGGACGAGCCACCGCCATGGCATCACCGGTTACATTCACATGGACAGGCACTGTATAAACGCCAGGCAGTGTCAATCCAATGCAATCTGCAAAAGCCCTTACCTGAAACTTCTCCCCTGTAGCGGAAGACTCCATCTGTCCCGTGGCAATCACATCTACACTTGAAGGGTCCAGATCGACCAGAAGTGAGCTTCCGGATTCCACCACCGCGCTGACGGAAATATTTTTCCATAAATGCCCGGCGTTTTTCCCGGCTATGGCAATTTTAACCTGGACGTCCGAGGGCTCCATGCGGGCCACCCAATTATCGCCAGGCGCCTGCACCGGCGTACGACGAACAAAGGATTCCACCCGGCCGTCCACCTCTACAGGCTGGGTATAAACACATTCCGTTGTTTTTAATTTTTGCGCAGGTCCTAACAATAGCACCGTCGAGGGCTCACACGTAACCGACTCCACCTGTCCAAATAAAGGAGAGCCTAACGTCCGGCCCTTCACGGGAACCCGCTTTTCATCCTGCCGATCCAGTTTGACCGTAATACGTTCAGGATGAATCGCCACGACCCGAACCCCGCGTACCCCTTTGATCATGCCTGGTTTTAAAACAACCTCATGCGAGAGCTCTCCAGACTCCCGCGTCAATTCCACTACCGCCTGAAGTCGCCTTGGATCCAATCGTTGAATATCATCTTGCGAACCACGGAAGGTGACGTCCACTGTGGAAGCCGACTTATTCAGGATGGCCATGCCGTCCTGAACCTGTATCTCCAGCCGAACGCCCGGGATTTCAATTTCAAAACTAATCATATCCTGAATGATATACCAGGTCAGCGTTGCCAATACAAAAGACAAGAGCTTTAAACGCTTATTATCCAACAATAGCCGACGAATCAGGAAATTCTTATCCTTCACGGGCCCCTCCCTCTCTTTCGAATGGCTCCGACTTGGTCGTTCCCATCGTCGTCAGGTCCAGTTGCTGTCGTGCCCTCGTCCAGCGCGAAGTGGTGGCCGGGCCTCCTGTCAGGATGGCCGACAGAAACCGGTTCAATCGCTCTTCATCGAAATCACGACTGAGCCGTCCCCGGGTACTGATGGAGATCGTACCGGTCTCCTCCGAAACCACTATGGCAATGGCATCCGTCTCCTCGGTCAGCCCCATTGCAGCCCGATGGCGTGTTCCAAGCCCACGGCTTAATTCCGGCTCCTGGCAAAGAGGGAACAGGCACCCTGCGGCCACGATACGATTCCCCACGATCATCACACCGCCATCATGAAGCGGCGTGTGCGGAAAAAATATTGTTGCCAGCAGATCGGCATTCACCTTGGCATCCAAAGCCACTCCGGTTTCCTGAATGGCCTTGGTGCCCTCGGTCCGTTCAATCGCAATCAGCGCACCTATACGCCGCTCGGCAAGCAGCATGACCGCCTCAACTATACTGTCTACGTATCCGCGGGAATTCACGGGTGAGGAGACGAAGGGGGATCGCCCGATTTCCGCCAAGACCCGCCGGATTTCAGGTTGAAAAATAATCAGCAAGGCCACAGCGAGGTAAACGGAAAACTGACGCAGCAGCCAATTCAAGGCGTAGATATGGAAAATACTGGTTATCGCAATCAGTGCCATTAACAACAGCAATAGGCCCAGAAAGACCTTGATACTCCGCGTCTCCCGGAAAAATAGGAGCAGAAAATAAAACCCGCACGTCAACACCAGGATTTCAAGTATCCCGCTGAAGGCCGGCCAGACTATCTGGTTCATCCATTCCACGCCGTTGTTTCCTCCCTAAGTAAGCCGACCATTCGAGCGGCTTCCACCGACTCTTTGACATCATGCACACGCCACACATGCGCGCCCTGCCCCGCCGCCCATACAGCGGCTGCCAGGCTTCCGGCCAGGCGGTGTGCCCCATCGCACCCTGTAATCTTGCTAATAAAACTTTTTCGCGATAGACCCATGACAACCGGATATCCCAGCGAAACCAGCGACTGCACGCCGGCAATTAATTTCACATTATGCTCAACGGTCTTGCCAAACCCGATTCCTGGATCAAGCGCCAAGGTATCGGCCTTTAATCCCGCCGCCTTCATGGCCGCGCCCCGTCCCGCCAAATAGGCGGCCACTTCCGCAACTACGTTTCCATACCGCGGATCTTGCTGCATCGTCGCCGGGTCGCCCCGCATATGCATCAATATGACACCCGCCCCATAGTCACGCGCCACCCGCACCATAGTCGAGTCACCTTCCAAAGCTGATACGTCATTGATGATGTTTGCCCCAGCCTCCAGGGCTTCTTTAGCAACCATCGCCTTGCGTGTGTCCACCGAAACGATTGGACCCGCCTTACCTGCGAAGGCCTTAGCAAGCGCCCGGATCACCGGGATCACACGGTCCATCTCCTCAGCCGCCGACACCGGCGGTGCCCCTGGACGTGTCGATTCCCCGCCCACGTCAATGATATCCGCCCCGGACGCAGCCATTTCCAATCCATGCCGAACGGCCAGCTCAGCCGTCTGATAGCAACCGCCATCCGAAAATGAATCAGGGGTAACATTCAGAATCCCCATAACCAGAGGTCGTGCCCCCAGCGGCAGCATCCTTTCGCGGCAGCGCCATAACAAATGCGACGCCACCTGCGTTACCCCTCTGTCTTTTCTGGAGTGGGGTTCACAGGCGGAACCGTGCCCGCCGGCGGCACGACGGGTGCCGCTTCCGGAGCCACAACTGGACCCCGCTCTGAATCCGCCAACAACCGTCCGAATTTCATCAACTCTTCAACATCCCGGGCATCCAATGTTTCGCGCTCCAATAATGTTGTGGCAATCTGCTCCAGCTTTTCGCGATGGCTGCCCAGAATATTTTTGGCGCGATCATAGGCTTCGCGTAAAAGCAGGCTGACATCAGCATCGATTTTTCTAGCCGTATCCTCACTGAAATCCTGTGAGCTCGAAATGCCACGTCCCAGGAACATCAGCTCTTCGTGGTTCCCAAAAGTCTGGGGCCCCATATTGTCGCTCATGCCCCAGTCACAAACCATTAATCGGGCCAAGCGCGTGGCTTGCTTCAAATCGCTGCGGGCACCCGAGGTAATATCTCCGAAGATTAACTCTTCAGCAACACGCCCGCCCATCATGGTGGCCAAGATCCCCTTCAACTTCTGCTTGCCCTCCATATAACGATCTTTTTCGGGAAGTTGCATGGTGGCGCCGAGATAGGCGTTTCCGCGCGGAATAATCGTGATTTTATGGATCGGTTCACTTTCTTCCACCAGGAGGGTGACGAGCGCATGACCGGTCTCATGATACGCGGTGACTTTCTTTTCCTTATCGTCTAATACGCGGCTACGGCGCTCTCGGCCCCAACGGACTTTGTCACGCGCTTCTTCCAGGTCGGCAAGGTCTACCGACTCCTTGCCACTGCGGGCGGCCAACAGCGCGGCCTCATTCATCAGATTGGCCAGATCGGCACCGGAAAATCCCGGTGTGCCACGGGCGATTCGGCGCAACTCCACCGCCGGGGACAGCTTGATGCCACGGGCATGGATGTTCAGAATGGCCTCGCGCCCTTCAAGCGTCGGCAGATCAATCACAATCTGCCGATCAAAACGGCCGGGTCGCTGCAAGGCCGGATCCAACACATCCGGACGATTGGTCGCGGCAATGATGATGACCCCTTCCTGGGTTTCAAATCCATCCATCTCAACCAGCAGCGCATTGAGAGTTTGTTCCCGCTCATCATGTCCACCACCCACACCCGAAAAGCGGCTACGGCCGACCGCGTCGATTTCATCAATGAAGATGATGCAAGGTGCGTTTCGCTTTCCCTGTTCAAACATGTCGCGGACGCGCGACGCTCCAACACCCACGAACATTTCCACAAAGTCTGATCCGCTGATATTAAAGAAGGGCACCCCCGCCTCGCCGGCAATCGCCTTTGCCATCAACGTCTTTCCGGTACCGGGAGGCCCCATCAGAAGAACCCCCTTGGGAATACGTCCGCCGAGTTTTTGAAAGCGCTTGGGATCCTTCAAGAAATCAATGATCTCCTGAACTTCTTCCTTGGCCTCTTCCACACCCGCTACATCCTTGAAGGTGACCTTGTTTTTTTCACGTGCCATCATCTTAGCGCGGCTCTTGCCAAAACTCATGGCCCCCTGCCCCATCCCCTTCATCTGACGCGAAAACATGAACCACAAAAGTCCCAGCAGCAAAAGGATTGGCAAGGCGCTGGATACAATTTGCCAGAAATAAGGACTCTCGCGCCGGAACTTGAATTTGACATCATGTTCGCGCAACCAGCCCGGCAGGGCATCCGTCACCATCACGTCGACCTTAAACTGTTTACGTTTTCCCGTTTGCTTATCAATGCTCTTCTGGGTACCGCGGATGTATTGGTTCCCGGAGATTTCCGATACAATTTCACATTCCGGAATTTCGCCGGACTCCACCAGTTTAACAAAATCAGGATTGTAGCTTAGTTCCGCCGTTGGCTGCTGATCCTCTCGATAGTATTGATAGGTCAACAACATCAACCCAATGAGGCCAAACCAGATCAGTAGCCCTCGCGGCGATAACTTGGAAGGAGGCATCAAGTCTGGTTTTTTCTTTGACTCAGGGGGTGGCGTTTGAGGCGCCTGATTATCTTTCTTCAGTTCCATAGCGTTCTTACCTTTTTCTGATACATGAATTCAAACGCGGAGTGTAAAGGAAGCAGAAGATTTTCGCAATTATTATGCCCTTAAAGATAAATATGGTTAAAAGACTGGGTTTTTGAATAATCACAGGGCGAATGACAGCCCCTTACACAGACACCATTGCGGCTTTGGCCACAGCTCCAGGCGAAGGCGCTATTTCGATTGTCCGTCTCACCGGTCCTGCGAGCCTGGCGATCGCCGACCATATCTTTCGAGGAAAAGGCGCGCCCCCCTCGCAACGGCCGGCGCAGTCTTTTATGCACGGCACCCTCATCAGCGCATCGGGCCTTGCCGATGAGGTGATCCTCTTGATCTATCGCGCGCCCCACAGCTACACCCGAGAAGACGCCATTGAAATCCAGGGGCACGGCGGTTCTGTAGCCGCTAAACGCATCCTTCGCACGGTACTGGAATCCGGCGCCAGAATGGCCGAGCCCGGCGAATTCACCAAACGTGCGTTTTTAAGTGGCCGAATCGACCTCCTGCAGGCCGAAGCCGTGCTCGACCTCATCCGCGCCCGCACAGATCGCGCGGCCGATGCGGCCCTCGAACAAATGAACGGAGCTCTCAGTAGTGCCTTTAATGAACTTTACGATCAAACTCTTACCCTAGCCTCGCATCTTGAAGCCACGCTGGATTTCTCTGAAGACGAACTGCCTGAGTCGGTCATTCAAGAGGGGGTCGCCCAGCGCCTATCTGTCGAAGCCAAATTTAAATCTTTGCTAGATTCATGGGATGAGGGTCACTTGCTACGTGAAGGCGCCCTTGTAGTGATTTCTGGAAAACCCAATGTGGGTAAGTCGACCCTGCTGAATGCGCTTGTTGGGAAAGAACGCGCGATCGTTAACCCCATCGCAGGCACCACCCGGGATACAATTGAAGAACAGATAGTCATAAATGGCTTTCCGGTCAGGATCGTAGACACGGCAGGTCTTCGAGAGACCCCTTGTGAGATTGAAAAGGAAGGAGTAAGCCGTGCTGTTTCAGCTGTAAAACATTCTGATTGCAATATCTATGTTGTAGATGGTACAATTGGGATGGATGCTGAAGATTTGTCTAATATGCTTTCTTCGGCTTCAAATAGATCCATTATTGTTTTAAATAAATTCGATTCCACACATTTTAAGACTGATCAGTCTTTATTGACTAATCGGTCTATCATTAATATAAGCGCGCAAACAGGCGAGGGGATCGATAGACTCAAACAAGCCATCACCGACAGGCTGGGCGTCAGCGGAGGAAGTCGGCCTCATGCGGTCATTTCAGAACGACACCGCTTCCTATTAGTGTCGGCTCACAAGGATGTCGTAGAAGCGGGTCTGCTTCTCTCTCGCCTTACGCCGGAACCCGCGCTTGCCGCATCACGACTGCGAGGCGCGCTTGAAACCTTGGGAGAGGTCACCGGGCGGATCTATCACGACGAATTGCTCAACACCATCTTCTCCCGATTTTGTATTGGTAAATAAAAGATTGTTTTCAATATGCTCGAATTTGAAGTCATAGTCGTAGGAGCCGGACATGCTGGATGTGAAGCGGCCCTGGCAGCCGCACGCATGGGTGCGACCACTGCCCTGCTTACCATGGACGAAAAGGCGATCGCCAGAATGTCCTGCAACCCGTCCATAGGCGGTATCGCTAAATCCCATATCGTCTGCGAACTTGATGCGCTTGGCGGCGAGATGGGCAAAAATACCGACTACACTGGGATCCAGTTCCGCACGCTTAACACTAAAAAAGGGGCCGCCGTACAAGCCTACAGAACACAATGCGATAAACACGCCTATTCGAGTAGGATGCGACACGTCGTTGCTACAACTCCCAATCTAAATATCTTGGAAGGACAGGTTGATGATCTCTGGATGGTTAACGGCCGGCTTTGCGGCGTAATTTTGTCAGATGGTAGTCAAATAGCTGGAAAATCTGTCGTTCTTACGACCGGCACTTTTCTCAGGGGCGTTATACATATCGGCAAGACCTCTTTCCCAGGCGGACGGAAAGGTGAAGATGCTGCTTCACAACTTAGTCAATCCCTAGAACGTTTAGGCTTTAAACTCGGAAGATTAAAAACAGGGACACCCCCAAGGTTGCACCAAGACAGTATCGACTGGGCGAAAACGGTCGAACAACCAGGAGAAATCCCTCCGCCGTTTTTCTCATATCAACTTCGCGAAGAAACTAAAATGTTCCACGTGGAACACTCCGTTTCACGTCCATGGAATCCTGGCGAAAACCAGATCTCTTGCCATCTTACCCATACAAACCCCCAAACTCATGACATTATTCGTAAAAATTTAGATAAAAGCGCGATGTATGGCGGAGTTATCACTGGAACCGGCGCGCGGTATTGCCCGTCAATCGAAGATAAAATTGTTAAGTTTGCCGATAAAGATAGTCATCATGTTTTTCTAGAGCCTGAAGGGCGGACTACCCCGGAAATATATCCGAATGGGACGTCTAACAGTCTGCCGGAAGAGATTCAGGTCGCCATGATCCATTCTATCCCTGGTTTGGAGCGGGCCGTCTTTACCAACCTCGCCTATGCCATCGAATATGATTTCTCAGACCCAACGCAGTTGAGCCATACCTTGGAATCGAAGCAAGTTGAGCATCTATATTTTGCAGGGCAGATTAACGGGACCACCGGCTATGAGGAAGCCGCCGGGCAGGGATTTGTTGCCGGCGTGAATGCGGCTAGGAAATTAAGGGGAGAGTCGCCCTTAGTGCTAGGCCGAGGGGATGCCTATATCGGCGTCCTAATTGACGACCTGGTCACGAAAGGAACAAATGAGCCGTATCGGATGTTTACCTCGCGTGCCGAACATAGGCTTGTTTTACGGCAGGATAATGCTCTGTTCCGTATGCTACCCTTTGCAAGAGAGCTTGGAATCGTTTCTAAGCAGGATATCCAGCTCTTTGAGCGGTATCAGATAATGATCGACTCCGAAATGCAGCGCTTAAAGACTACATTTTATCAAGGGCAATCACTTGCACAACTGCTTCGTAGAACAGAGGTTACGTACAAAGACCTTCCGCTAAAGCTAGAAGCGGACCGTTTAGTCACTTCTCAAGTTGAAGTTCTTGTCAAGTATGATGGATATATTGAACGCGAAAGAATTCAGATCGAGCGGTCACGGACACTCGAAGACCAGCGGATACCGGAGTGGATCGATTACGATAAACTGGAAGTGCTACGTTTTGAGTGTCGTGAAAAATTAAAAAAGATACGCCCTGGATCACTAGGGCAGGCAGGTCGCATCTCCGGAGTCAATCCGGCTGATATCTCCATTTTGGCGGTCATCATCAAGCGCGGCCCGCAGCAGGGGAAAAAATGATAAAAACACCACGCGCTAAAATTGTCCGTCTGTTAACAGAGTACTTGGGTACGGATGATCGGCGGATCGAGCATGCCTTAAAGGTGCTCTACCATGCCGAGAACATTTTTAACAGTCGTTGCCGGGGAGGCGATGAGGAGGTTCTCATTGCCTCCGCCTTGTTTCATGATATCGGAATTAAAAGATCAGAAGCGGAACTGGGGTATAATACCGGAGCAACTCAGGAACTGTACGGCCCGCCCATCGCAGAGCACCTGCTGAGTTCGATTGGATTCCCTGCGGATAAGCTGGTGATCGTAAAAAATATTATCGGCAACCATCACTCGCCGTCACGATATGATTATCCGGAACTGACGATATTAAAGGAAGCCGACCAAATCGTGAATCTGCAAGAGTCTGAGGCCGGGTAATTTATTCCTGACCGGGGTCCATGCTGAGCCGAATGGTCTGCACCACATCGCGGCCGAACACGCTCTGTAACTTGCTGAGCAGTTCTTTTTTGGCACCCCGCTGAAGTTCACTAAGCCAGGGGGAGCTATCGACAAATATGGTTAATTCCTTGTTAATCAAGCGGCCTGGGCGCGTGTGAGCCGCAATGCCGCTCCCCACGGCTGTTGACCATTTCTCGACCAGCACCCCCATACGCCCTTGTTCATCCAGCTTCAAGGAACTGACGAGCGAACCCACCATGGAGGAAATCGAGATGCCGCCATCCGCTACCGCAGATGAATTTTTCTTAGCATAGCGAGGATATTTGAATACGGCCATAGCATCACTCCAAACTAAAAAGGGCAGGGTTGCCCCTGCCCTTGCACAGATCCATCTTTCGAATTGAAACGTTACTCGCCCAGCTGCCACCGGACAAACCGGCGGATGGTCAACGTATCGCCCGCTTCTTTGCCCTTGGCTTCAAGAAGCTTGGTAATCGATATATCGGGATCTTTAACAAAACCCTGATCTATCAAGCAAACCTGAGAATAAAATTTGGACATTTTCCCATCAACGATCTTGTCCACAATATTGGCAGGCTTACCAACCACCTGTTTAGCATAGATTTCGCGCTCCGCCAAAACGATATCCGCAGGCACTTCCGTGCTAACCAGATAACGAGGGCTGCAAGCCGCAACATGCAGCGTAAGATCCTTGGCGAATTCCTGGATGCCGGGATTGGCAGGAGTGGTATCTTTGCCACAGCCAAGCTCGACCATGACGCCCAGTTTCCCATTCAGATGGATATAAGTCGCCACCATGCCGGGTCCCTGAAGCGTGTAGCCGATATTGCGTTTCGCAACCAGGTTTTCCCCGATTTCGGCAATCTTGGCCGCCATTTCAGCCTTGGTCATTTCCGTAATTTTGCCATCCGGAATCGAAAGCGCTTTCGTAGCCATGGTCTTGACGAACTTCTGGAAGTTCTCATTCTTGGCCACAAAGTCGGTCTCACTATTGATTTCAACCAAAGCGCCTGCTTTGCTATCGCCTGCGGCAGCAATCAAACCCTGATTGGCGGCACGAGTTGATTTTTTGGCGGCAATTGCTATCCCGCGCTCACGAAGCAGACGGATCGCCTGATCCTTATCGCCAGCGGCCTCCACCAAGGCACGCTTGCATTCCATCATTCCGACATTGGTGGCTTCGCGTAATTCTTGAACCATTGCTGCAGTAATATCAGCCATTTGAATCTCTCCTGAATTAAAGGTCTCTAGAAGTCCCGCCTGCCTCCTTGGGAGAGGCAAGGGGGGGGGAATCAGGCCTGAGGTGCCGCAGGGGTCTCTGAGTCATTCCTCGGGGCACTCGGGGCACCACCGGTACGACGACGGGGACTCCGGCTCTCACCACGCGGCTTACGGGGGCCGGAAGGGCGGCGATCGCCATCCGCCTGGCCCTGGCCTTGGCCTTGAGCAGCTTCCCGCTTCAGGCTTTCCTCAACGGCGATTTTGGAATATTCCGAAACGCCTTTAAGGATCACCGCCGCAAGGGCGCCCGCAATCATCTTGATACCACGAATGGCATCGTCATTGCCAGGGATCGGATAATCCACGGGGTCGGGATTGGTGTTCGTGTCAACGATGGCAATCACGGGGATATGCAGGCGATTTGCCTCAGCTATCGCAATGGCCTCACGATTTATATCGACCACAAACATGGCACCCGGCTTGTCAGCCATTTGGGAAAGGCCGGAAAAGTTCTTGCGCAGCTTCTCGAGCTCATTGCGCAATACCGCCACTTCCTTCTTAGGCATTTTATCAAATTCGCCGTCTTTTTCCATCTTCTCAACCTGGTGCATATACTTAATGCGCTTGCGGATGGTCAGGCTGTTAGTCAAGGTGCCACCGAGCCAGCGGGTGCTGACATAAGGTTGACCGCAGGAAACCGCAATTTCCTTGGTAATCTGCTGCGCTTGCTTCTTGGTCCCCACGAAAAGGATGGGACGGCCACGGGCGGCCGTTTCATAAACGAACTGCTTAGCCTTCTCGAGCTGTTCGAGGGTTTTGGTAAGATCGATGATATGAATCCCATTGCGCTTGTCGAAGACAAACGGCTTCATTTTTGGATTCCAACGCTTGGTCTGATGACCGAAATGCAAACCTGCGTCTAACAGGTCCTTGACGGTAAGCTCCGCCCCTTCTTGAACAATATCCATACTAGCCTCCATATATTTAGCCCATCTAAGACAGGCAATCCGCTTTGGCTGTGCCGGAGAGGCACAACACTCGCTTCCGTTCAGGAACTTCCCGAACTACTAAGGGCGCAAATAATACGAATTTGAAGGCCGGAGGCAAGTTTATAATGCGCTTTTACTTTTTACGAAATGCGCATGGGCATCAGAACGTAAATAAACGGTACATCGCACTTAATCACGCCCGGGCTGAGTTCATCCGTTAATTCAACGTAGATCTCATCATTAGCAATATTACGAAGCGGCTCCATGATATAATCAGGGTTGAAGGCCACCTGAATATCCCGGGCATTGTATTTGATTGCCACCGACTCATGGGCTTCACCGACATCTGGAGAGGAAGCACTGATTTTGAGTTTGTTTTTACCGAAGGTAAGCTTGATCGAGCTTGATTTATCGCTGGTCAATAAAGCCACACGCTTGAGCGCCGCCAGAAATACTTCCCGGTCCACAGCAATCCGCTGTTCGCACTGGCCCGGAATCACCTGGCGGAAGTTGGGGTAGGTTCCCTCAATCAGCTTGGTGGTTAAGGTAACATCATCAAACTCAAAGCTGGCCTGATTTTTACCAATGAAAACCTTGACCATACCTTCGTCTTTCAAAATGCGAATGAGCTCATTGATGGCTTTGGTAGGTACAATGGCTTCACATTCAGCTTCTTTTGGAAATTCGATTTCATTTTCAGTTAAGGCTAACCGGCGCCCATCTGTTGCCACTAACGTGAGCTTGTTTCCTTTGAAACTCATCAAAGTCCCGTTCAAAATGAAGCGGGTTTCGTCGGTTGAGGCTGCATAAAATGTTTTTTGAAGCATTTGCTTCAAAACTTTTTGATCAACCGAAAAAGTATGCCCCCCTTCGGTAGGAGGAATAGACGGAAATTCATCGTCCGCCAATCCATTAATTTTAAAGAACGCGGAGCCACAGGTGATGGATGCCGCGTTCTTATCATCCACTTCAATTTCAATATTATCAGCAGGAAGCTCACGGATAATGCTGAACAAACGGCGAGCGGGAATCGTGGTCGCCCCTGTCTTTACGATTTTGGCATCGACCGCACAGCGCATCGTCACATCCATGTCCGTTGTGGTCAACCAAAGCTTGTCATTCTTGGCTTCCATCAAAACGTTGGAAAGCACGGGAAGGGTAGGGCGTACACTCACAACGCCATGAACCATTTGAAGTCCCGACATGACGGCATCTTTAGCAATAACAAGTTTCATTTATCCTCCGAGCTCAAACTATCAACAATTGAAGAATAGTATTATCTATATAATGAATTAAATATCAGCCGTATTATACCCTGTTAACAACCTCAACAACCTCAAAATCACGCAAAAATAACAACAAAACATCACAAAAACGAACACCCGCCCCTGTTAATGACACCCCTTGATTGGGTGTGAGTAAAGGGTGATAACATGCTTTGAGCCAGTTACCAACAATATTTGTCCCTGTTATTAACAAAGTTGTCAACTCTTCTTCTCCAGGAGACGGCTGAGGTGAGAAACATTCTGGCGGAGGTCGGAATCCGTTTCCATTTTCCGTGCTACTTCTCGATAGGCATGAAGGATCGTGGCATGTGTTTTACCAAAGGCTCCAGCGATCTCGGGCAGAGAGGAAGGGGTAAGTGAGCGACAGAGGTACATCGCGATCTGACGGGGCAGCGTGATGGCTGCCGGGCGACGTTTGCTGGTCATGTCAACCAGACGAATGTCATAATGATCCGCGACAGCCTTCATGATGTGCTCGAAAGTGAGGTCTTCTTGCTTTTCCTGATCAATCGTGTCGCGCAGGAGTGTTTCAAGATCCTGAATGGTTAAGGCCCGATTCATTAATGAAGCATAAGACGTTGCCCGGATTAAGGCTCCTTCAAGACGCCTGATATTGGAGCGGATCGTTTTAGCAATGAAAAGAATGATTTCATCCGTGTGTTTAAGCCCACATTGGGCCTGTTTATTGCGAAGGATCGCAATACGGGTTTCAAGATCAGGAGGTTGGAGTTCCGTCACCAAGCCCCATTCAAAACGCGTAACCAGACGTTGCTCAAGCCCTTGAATCTCACTGGCCGGACGATCACTGGTCAAAACGATTTGTTTATGGGCATCGAACAGGGCATTAAATGTGTGAAAAAACTCCTCCTGCAGCCGTTCCTTGCCAGCCAGAAAGTGGATATCGTCGATTAAGAGTAAATCCATACCCCGGTATTTTTTACGGAACTGCACCAAAGTTTTGTTCTGAAGCCCCTCAATATATTCGTTGGTAAAGCTTTCTGAAGACAAATACGCAATCTTCGCATTTGAATTTTTCAAGACGTGGTGGCCTATGGCTTGCATCAGATGGGTTTTTCCCAGACCGGAGCCCCCATAAATAAAGAGAGGATTGTAAGCACGGGCGGGAGATTGAGCGACGGCCAATGCAGCCGCATGCCCAAAATTGTTCGATGGGCCAACAACAAACGAATCAAAAGTGAAATTGGCATTGAAAACCGGACCTCCAGGCTGCCGGACGCCCGTTGGGCGGCGTTGAGGGATCACTTTAGGTTCTGCAACAGGCGCGTCTACGGTGGCCACTGGTTCCAACATGCGCTTGGCAACCTGAAAAACAATGTCATAAGACTCGCCTGAAACCGAGGAAACAGCAGACTTAATTAAATGTAAATAATTTTCCTCAAGCCATGTTTGATAAAAATTATTACCTACCCGCAAAGTTAACGTTTGTCCTTCGATGCTTCCCGGCTCAATCACCGCGATCCAACGCGAATAAATATCGGGATGTAAAAGCTTGCTGAGATGGTCGCAAGCTTCGCTCCACACAATCGACACATTATTTCCAGACACTGTAGCTCTCCCTCCAGCAATCTCATCATACGAAAAGATGCCAATGTTCTGCAGCCCACATGATAAATTAAAAAACGCCTGATAAAGCGGGTCAAATCAAGACTTATTAACAGGTTATTAACAGATCACTTATTGTCTTCTCTTGTACCCGCTGACGCAGGACAATAGGGTAGAAAATATAAGCAGGCAAGCGGTTTTATCGATTTTTGCCGAAATATTTTATACCTACGACAGGTTGATTTTATTTAGATAAACGACACAACATGTAGCGTAGATGCGGCAAACTTAAATAAAAATAAAAGTGCAAAAGTGGATGTTTCAAGTCGTCAAAAAACAAAGAGAAAAAGGAGAAAAAAGCGTAACCTACTTGTTTTGAATAGCATACAAACGTAAAGAAATTAACAACCCCTGATGGGATTGTAAAAAACCCTTGTTTTTGGCAGTTTTGTGCAGTGTTTCTCTTAAATAAAATGCTGAGCGCGAATGAAATACAATAAGTGAGGGGGGTCGTACGTTAGGTAGAACAGGATAAACGAACTATTTTAGAAAGGATTAAAAAGATGAAGAAAATCGGCTTGATGATGAGTTGTTTAGTAGGCGTATCGATGATTGCAATGGCCAGCGAACCTGTTGAAAAGGGGCCGCGAACCTCGCCCCCGATGAGGCAGGGCAAGGGTGACATGCGTGATGGCGGCGGGATGATGATGTTGATGCGACCGATGGTCGTTAAACAATTGGAGCTGACCCGTGATCAGCAGGCTCAAATTGCGGCGGTGGTGAGCTCGGGCTCAAATGAAATGACTTCGCTGCGCGCGATGATGCAGCCGATAGCAAAAAAACAGGCCGAACTGATGGGGGCCGACGTCCTTGATGAAAATGCAATCTTACAACTGGCGGATGAGATTGGAAAAATTCGCTCGGACATGGCCAAGCTTCAGATCAAAGAGATGCTTGCTGCGCACAAAATTTTAACGGTTGATCAACGCCTTAAGCTGCGTGACATGATGAAGAATTTCATGGCCAAACGAGAGGGTAAAAGACCCACTGGAAAACAGGCGAAAGGGGACGGCAAGCAGGGAAGCGGTGAATCGCCCTCGGCCCCTCCGCCCCCTCATGCGGACTGACCTGTAATTTTCGATATAGAGACAAAAAAACGCCCCGGATTTTACTCCGGGGCGTTGTCTTTTCAGACGTGCTCAGTCAGGCGTGTCAGCCCTTGAGCGCCGCGTGAGCGGCGGCCAAACGGGCGATCGGCACGCGATAAGGACTGCAGCTCACATAGTTCAGGCCGGCCTTGAAACAGAACCGGACGGACTCGGGGTCGCCACCTTGTTCCCCGCAGATACCGACCTTCAGATTTTTCTTGGTCTGACGGCCTTTTTCTACGGACATCTTGATCAACTGGCCCACGCCGTCTTGATCAATGGTCTGGAACGGATCCGCGGCCACAATCTTCTGGTCCAGATAGTCGCCCATGAATCCGCCGATATCATCGCGGCTGAATCCGAACGTCATTTGGGTCAGATCATTGGTACCGAAGGAGAAGAAGTCGGCTTCTTGCGCCATGCGGTCTGCCAGAAGTGCCGCACGCGGAATCTCGATCATGGTCCCGAACAAATAAGGGATCGAATCGATCTTTTTGCGCGCAATCACATCCTCGTAAACCGTCTTGACGATGGCCTTCTGATGCTTCAACTCATTGATATCGCAGGTCACAGGGATCATAATTTCCGGCAAACATTTTTTGCCGCTCTTGATGAGTTCCGCCGCCGCCTCAAAGATGGCGCGGATCTGCATCTCCGTGATCTCAGGATAGGTGATGCCTAAACGCACACCACGGTGTCCCATCATCGGGTTGGACTCATGGAGTGCATTGCCACGAGCCTTGACCTCCTTGGGTGAAATTCCAAGACTGACCGCCAGTTCCTTCTGCTTGGCCGGGCTCTGAGGCACGAATTCATGCAGGGGCGGATCCAACAGGCGAACCGTAACCGGCATGCCGTCCATCGCCGCCAGGGTGGCCTTGATGTCGCTCTTTACAAATCGGAAGAGTTTCTTCAGCACGGACACGCGTTCCTCGACGGTCTTGCTCAGGATCATTTTCCGGAGCAGGAAGAGAGGCTCATCGCTTCCCTTGCCGTAGAACATGTGCTCGGTGCGAAACAAGCCGATGCCTTCAGCTCCGAAGACGCGGGCCTTGCGGGCGTCTTCTGCGGTCTCGACATTGGCGCGCACACCCATGGTCTTGAATTTGTCGACCAACTGCATGAACTGCTGGAAGCGGGGATTCTCGGAGTTGTCAACCAACGCAACCTTGCCGGAATAGACGATGCCACGGCTTCCGTTCAAGGTCACCACCGCACCTTCCTTGAGGACCACAGATCCAACCGTCATTTTTTTCAGCTGCGCATCCGCATGCATGCCGCCGGCGCCGACAATACAACACTTACCCCAACCGCGGGCGACGAGTGCCGCATGACTAGTCATGCCACCGCGGGCAGTCAGAATACCGGCCGCTGCGCGCATTCCTTCAACGTCCTCGGGATTGGTCTCTTCGCGAACCAGGATGACGGTTTTACCCGCTTTGGCCCACTTTACTGCGTCAGCCGCCGTGAAGACGATTTGGCCGCAGGCGCCACCGGGTCCGGCAGGCAGGCCCTTGCAGAGCGCCTTGATGGTCGCTTCGGCCTTGGGGTCTACAACCGGATGCAGAAGTTCGTCAAGCTGTTGGGGTTCCAGGCGCAGGACGGCGGTTTTCTCGTCGATCAATTTCTCGGCGAGCATGTCCATGGCCATATTCAAGGCTGCGGTACCGGTGCGCTTACCGCCACGGCACTGGAGCATGAACAACTGGCCTTCCTGGATCGTGAACTCAATGTCCTGCATGTCCTTGTAATGGGTCTCAAGCGTTTCGCGGATCTTGCAAAGCTGCTTGTAGATGGGCGGCATCTGGTCTTCAAGTGAGAGCAGGTGCTTGTTCTGGTCATTCTTGGTGTCGTCATTCAACGGGCTGGGGGTACGGATACCCGCCACAACGTCTTCGCCCTGGGCGTTGACGAGCCATTCGCCGTAGAACTTATTGTCACCGGTGGCGGGATTCCGGGTAAACGCCACGCCGGTGGCGGACGTATCGCCCATGTTGCCGAATACCATGGCCTGGACATTGACGGCGGTACCCCACTCATCAGGAATGCCCTCGATGCGGCGGTAGGAGATGGCGCGTTTGCCATTCCAGCTCTTGAACACGGCGCCCACACCACCCCACATCTGATCCATCGGATCATCGGGGAATGATTTGCCGAGCACCTTTTTGACGCGCTCTTTGAATTTTTCGCACAACCCCTTCAAATCTTCGGTGGTCATGTCGGTATCGGACTTGTAGCCCTTCTTGGCCTTGAGTTCGTGCATGATACCTTCCAACTGCATGCGGATCCCTTTACCTTCGGCGGGTTCAACGCCTTCGGATTTCTCCATCACCACATCGGAATACATCATGATCAGGCGGCGGTAGGAATCATAAACGAAGCGCTCATTGCCGGTTTTGGCGATTAAGCCAGGGATCGTCTTGGTGCAAAGACCGACGTTCAAGACGGTCTCCATCATGCCGGGCATCGATTTGCGGGCACCGGAACGGCAGGAAAGAAGAAGGGGATCCGCGGGATCGCCGAACTTCATGCTCATTTCAACTTCCGTCTGGCGCAAGGCCACTTCGACTTCTGCGGTCAGGCTTTTGGGAAAGCGGGACTTATTCGCAAAGAAATCGACACAACATTCGGTGGACACGGTAAACCCCGCAGGAACGGGAAGCCCGAGATGACACATTTCCGCAAGGTTTGCGCCCTTGCCGCCTAACAGGTTCTTATCACTTGCCCCGCCCTCGGTTTTACCGCGGCCGAAACTGTACACATACTTTTTCTGACTCGTCGCTGACATTACCATTCTCCTCTTTATTTTGACTCGCGGGGCAACCTGCGCCGCGAAACTAATCCCTAACACTTGCTAAAAAAATAGATCATTCCTGATCCTAGCGGTCCAGCCATGAAAAAAAATCAGTCCTACGGCATAAGTCGGCCACGAATTAATACCGTGACAGGTGTTCGCCGGAAGTCTGCGGAATTGCAGACTGGACAACCGAACGTGAATCGCTACCATTAACCGTCTCAATATATGGAAGGTAAAGAATCTCCGCAAGGGGTTTCTTGTAGATTTTTGAATAAAATTGAAAGGGAGTAGTTCTGTGAGCAAAGTTATTGAAGTAGTGGCAAATACGATTCGTGGTCTGGCGATGGACGGCGTGCAAAAAGCAAATTCCGGTCATCCAGGAATGCCTATGGGAATGGCGGATGTGGCCGCAGTGCTGTTTTTGAATCACCTAAACCATTGTCCCTCACGTCCTGATTGGGTGAATCGCGATCGACTTGTATTGTCCGGTGGCCACGGATCCATGTTGCTTTACAGTATGCTCCATCTGTCCGGCTATGATCTGCCTCTCAGCGAACTCACTCAATTCCGCCAGTGGGGCAGTAAAACGCCCGGTCACCCGGAATTCGGCCATACGGTTGGCGTCGAGGCCACCACCGGCCCGTTGGGGCAGGGGTGTGGCATGGGTACCGGAATGGCCCTGGCTGAACGTATGTTGGCCGCTCGCTTTAACTCGGGCGTCTACGTCCCAGTGGATCACCATACTTATATGATGTGTGGCGATGGCGATTTAATGGAGGGGCTTTCCCATGAAGCGTTCTCGCTCGCTGGGCATTTAGAGCTGAATAAGCTGATTCTTTTCTATGATAGCAACCGGATCACCATCGAGGGGGGCACCTCGTTAAGCTATAGTGATGATGTTCGAAAGCGCTTTGTGGGCTACAAATGGAATGTATTGGAGATTGACGGGCACAATCTGGACGAAATCGAGAAAGCCATTGTAACCGCTAAGGCCGAAAAGGATCGGCCCACCATCATTATTACCCACACCCATATTGCCCAAGGTTCCCCACATTTACATGACTCCCATAAGGCCCATGGCGAGCCGTTAGGGGTGGAAGAGGTTAAGGCCACCAAAAAAGCCCTGGGGCTACCCGAAGATAAGGATTTCTACGTATCGGATCAGGTGCGTGAGATATTTGCCGTTCGGGCCCGTGAACTGGACTCCCGAGTGGTAGCCTGGGAAGCCAATTTCAAAAAATATGCTGACGCCTATCCTGATTTGGCCAAGCTTTGGAAGGTTTGCGCCAGCCAGGAATTGCCGGCCGATCTTGAGAAACTGATGCCAGTCTATCAGAAGCCGGAGGCGACTCGCGTTTCCTCAGGTAAGGTCATGCAAGTGCTTGCCAAGTCGCTGCCTTGGTTTGTGGGCGGTTCAGCGGATCTGGCGCCCAGCACCAAGACCTTCCTGGACGGGTTAGGCTCGGTGTTGCCGGGTAAGTTCGACGGACGCAATCTCCATTTTGGGGTTCGTGAGTTGGGAATGTCGGCTGTCATGAATGGGATGCAGTTGCACGGTGGGTTCCGGGTGTTCGGGGCCACGTTCTTTGTCTTCTCTGATTATTGCCGTCCGACGATTCGTGTCGCGGCACTCATGAATCTGCCGGTAATCTATGTGTTTACGCATGATAGTTTTTACGTCGGTGAAGATGGTCCGACGCATGAACCTATCGAGCAGATTGCCAGCTTCC
The DNA here is from genome assembly GCA_038330175.1 of Kiritimatiellia bacterium. Taxonomy (GTDB): domain Bacteria; phylum Verrucomicrobiota; class Kiritimatiellia; order CAIKKV01; family CAITUY01; genus JAABPW01. Next base: position 1,389 of record JBBQNS010000019.1, on the reverse strand, counting down.
GCTGTATGCCGAATGTCTCGGTGATTCGTCCGGCGGACCCCACGGAAACGTCAGCCGCTTGGATCGCGGCCTTGAAAAATAAAACCTGTCCAACACTGTTGCTGCTGACCCGTCAGAATCTGCCTGTGATTGACCGTACGGTTTTCCCTGCGGCTTCCAACCTCGAGAAGGGCGCTTATATCCTATGGCAAAGCACTGCTGGCGCTCCTGATCTGATTCTTATCGGAACGGGTTCCGAGGTCAGTCTGGCGCTGGATGCAGCGAAAGAAGTGGCTAAGGACGGCAAGATTGTGCGCGTGGTGAGTATGCCCTCGTGGGATCTGTTCGAAAAACAAAGTGCCGAATACCGTGCCCAGGTGCTGCCGGCAGAATGTAAGAAACGGCTGTCCGTTGAAGCCGGCTGTACCATGGGGTGGAATAAGTATGTCGGCTGCCAGGGCCGCATCATGGGCATTGATCACTTTGGTGCTTCAGCACCCGCTAATATTTTGGCCGAAAAATTCGGGTTTACTACGGCCAACGTGGTGAAATTGACGAAGGAAGTTTTAGGGTAAATCCTAATCTTCGATACTAAGAGTTGTTCCCATCGGGGTGTTTGAAGCCATGCTTTGGACACCCTGATTTTTTTGAGCGAAGCACAGTGGAAAGATGAGGACGATAAGTTAGGAGATACTCATGAAAAAATGGATGTGTATGGCGGTTTAAAGCGGACGTTGTTGATTGTCCGCTCCCATATGGAAAAGGGCTTGCCGTCTATGAGGCGGCGCCACTGGCGTCGAACGCCACCGTTGAGGCGATTTTCATACCGCGCAAAGTCGAAAGCCGGGGCTGGGCCATAGCGGCGGTTGCCATCGTGGAAAATGAAGATAACTTCTGGCATCTTGCGTTAGTCCAGTCGCCATCGGAACTGGGGTCCACTCTGTGGTTGGAGTTGGCCGAGATGCGGGAGGGGAAGTGGTTGGCGCAGAGCAACCTGAAACTTGAAATTAACGAATCTGCCGGCGTTAAATGGGATTTTGATATCCCCTACTGCCTGCGGTTGACTCTGGACCAGCGCGGTATTACAGGGGACGTTATGGCGCCGGATGGCAAACTCATGATGTGACAGCGATTTGGGTTTACGGCAGCCGCTGTAACGCGTGGACGGCCCGCGCTGCGTACTGACAGTATGATGAGGCTCTTGCAAAACCCCCCGCAAAGCTGCGCCTGAGGGCTTGCTTTGCGTGGCGTTTTGTAAGTTAAAAATTCCTTGCACCCTACCGGGGCCCACTGAGCCTTCTAACTTCGTTTTCTGAGCGGCACCATACCGCACCCAAAACGATGAATGTACTCTCGCAAAAACAATGACACTTGTCTACCCCCCAATTATTTTTATAAATAGTTGTATCT
>JBBQNS010000018.1:0-47947 GCA_038330175.1 Kiritimatiellia bacterium | reverse complement strand
TTTATTCGTTAACGATGCGCTGATAGCAACAAATAAGAGTTTCATTTGTTCAGGAGTAACAACGCATACGTGGTTCCAAGTGCAGAATTTCGGCGGTGAGACAACAAATGTTTGCTGGTTAGACGACTTTATGGTGGCGAGCAGGTTGCCTTCGTCCGGCAATAATGCACTGACGAATATGGTCGCTGGTACCACGCTCCCTGTGTCTGATGCGATGGTAGCATTTGGATCGTCTGCGGATCCGAGGCCGACAAATGAGACCGTAAGTGTGGCTGGCGCTGGTATCAGTCTGGATTTCGGAAGAGTGGTTGCTGATGGTCGAAGGTATGTGGTTTTGGCGACAACGAATTTTAATTTAAGCGGACTTTCAAGCAATGGGTTGCTCAATACTTCTGGGAGCTATACGGATAGTGTGGCATTGGCTAGCGCAACTAGGGACTATTTCAAACTGATAACCGTCTCTCAGGATGGTTCAGTCATTTTGACCAATGAAGAGACATATGCCGCTTATAAGCAATTTAGATCGGCAAATAAAACATTTTTTGTCGGAGTTCCAGTCGGATATAAAAAAGACACAGATAGAACCATGGGGGGGGCAATGGGGACGCAGCTGGCTGCTGGATTATTTTTAGGAGATCAGCTTACAATTACGACTAACGGGATAGATTATATCTACGTTGTAAATGCCAGTGGGACATGGGATAAGGTGGGTGGCGCTGGCGGTGATGCTTCTGGCGAAAAGCAATGGGCACCAGGGGTGGGCATGGTAATCAAAAGAGGGGCTACCGGAGGGGCGACTGTCTCATATTTTGCTGGGTTAAAGGAAACCAATGCAGTCAATGTGGGTGTGGCGAGTAATGCATGGACATATTTGACCTGGCCACATAATGACAAAGTTTTCAATAATGGTACTGCGCTTGGATTTGTTGGAAACACGGGTGATTATATTTATATTCAGACGAATGGGGTGGCTAATTATATTCCTGCGAGATTTAACGGAGTAACTTGGAAAACGGGATTGAATGGGTTTGGCTTGGATCTATCTCTCACGCTTCAGCCGGGGGATGGGATTATATATCGGCCTGTAAGTAGTGCTAAAGTGTTTAGCTCGGTAGGTCCTTGATTAAGTTGATTTTCAAAATAGGGGGTACAAATGAAAATAAATAAAATTAAGATAGTCTTAATGACGGTGTTTCTCTCACTAATCGGGGTGGTTGGGTTTGGGCAGGTAGCAGCTCTTGAAAAGCCAGCGGCTAATCTTACTGAAAAGTGGGATGTGAACATGGCGGGATGGACGACGAATGATTCCCAGTGTGGTTGGACAAATGGGGCGCTCGCCATTCGGTGTAAAGCTGACGCAGGAGGTTTCTCGCAATTTCCTTCGCCATCACTCCTTGGCTTGGCTGGTGCATCTGGTGATATTTTCTTTGGTAATTATAGTAATATCGAGGCAGTTTCATTTGATGTGGATGTGCAGGCGTACGATTTCACGAATAGACCGGCCTTTTATTTTGTTGTGGGTGGAACAGGAAAAAAATGGCGATATCATTTCTTGAATTCGTATGTCAACGGTCAGAAATTTAGCATTAATATTCCGTTTTCGTATTCGCCCAACTGGGTTAGTGGTTTTGTAAAGTCTAACGACGCCGAGATGTTTAATGCTGATCGGACTAATGTATCCGAGGTGGGTTTTGAGTTTGTTCGGGGGCCGAATGATCTGCAGGCACAGCAACTGCATGTCGATAACCTGAAATTGATTGGACCTTGGGGTGGGCCCTTTAGTAATGACGTTCCTCTTGCCTGGGTGATGGAGTCAGGTTTGACAAATGATTTTGGCCTGGCAGGGCTTGTGGATAGCGATAACGACTCATTCAGCAATGCGCAGGAGTTTTTGGCGGGAACAGATCCGACAAACGCCAGTTCCTTCTTTAAGATTGAGATTGTTCGGAACGATGCAGGGCAGATGGTCGTCAAGTGGAAAGGAAATCGTAACGCTGAATATGAATTACGCGAGGCCAATAGTCTGGGATCTGATGGGGGGTTTGTGACGAAAACAAATATTTCTTCAACATCCGTAAAAAGTGAAGAGATTGTGGTCGATAAGGTGGGGAGCAATTCGAAGTTCTTTAAAGTTTTGATACGTCCGAGCAAGTGAGGAATGACGGTTATGAATAAAATAATTAAGTGTTTGGTTTTTTCTGTGACTCTTGGGCTATTTGCAATGCAAGCTAAGGCAGTTCCGGCTTTAGGTGAGGTCTGGGGTAGCGGTGGACCTAGCGGGCTATTGACGTGGCATACCGCAGACCTGATTGGGTCGTTTCCGGCTTCAACGGGAGGCGTGATCACTCCTGCTCAGCCAGGAGGAACAAGTGTAACATTAACCTTTCCGAATGGTGGGCCTAGCCCATATGCAAGTTTGAATACCGTAGATCCTAATTATGTTGGAAATTATGCTTTGCTAGGAAGCGGTCTTTTTGTGAAGTTTACGTTTGATCCTAAGGATTTTGCACCTAATCCCGCCCAAGGGCTTGCGTTATATTTTCAGTCTGGTACTGATATTTGGTATTTAGATGGCATTACAACGCCAATGAGTACAGGGGCGCAGACTTATATTCTTAATATCGGTTCAGCGGGGAATTGGATGCCCGAAATAGGGAACATTGCAAGTTGGGCTACTGCATTTACCTCGATAAATGAAATTGGGTTTACCATTAATGGGGTGAATTGGAACTTGGAGCAAAGGTATCAGTTTTCTGATATATCGCTTCTTACTTCACAGTATCTTGCTTCGGTTCCCGAGCCGGAAACGGTTTGGATGATTTTGATGGTGCTGGCTTCTTTAGGATTAACGTTCCGTGGTCGGTTGGCTGAGTTTGCTGGGCAAATTAAGGCACGCGTTAAAGCCTAAGCGAATACATTTAGAATATTTGAAGGCCGAACCCTGTAGGGTTCGGCCTTTTTTATGTCATATCAAGCTGCTTGTGATGTCGCGGGAGAAAGAGGCTTGAAGATGATAGTGGATGAACGTGCTCAGGAACTTGTTGGCTGACTCGGATTGGTTGGGTGAACAAATTGTTCGTTTGGCCATTGTCGGACTGTCAGTATTTTCCCAGCCCCGTAACATTCCGAGAACGTCATGTGCCAAAAGAAGGATCGAGCTGTCCTGCCCTCGGTCACATTTTTCGCATAGGAGACCACCGCGAGATATTGAAAAGCAAGCTGAACGGTTGTGGGGAAAGGTCTGCGTCCTGCAGTTTATGCAATTCGAAAGTTTTGGGGCTACACCAAGTAGTTTCAGTAACTTTAGCTCAGACCAGTTTAACACGGTTTCAGATGTTCCGTGTTTCGACAAGAAGTCCAATGTGTTTTCAGCCCAATTGAACAGCGCAGGGTGAGGCGCTCCAGGTGGCGTCAAACGGCTTAATAGATCACAAAGGTAGGATGCGGTGAACGAAGCGCGCCAATCGCCTCTGAAGGACTCTCGCGCTGAAATTGGGGAGCATTCCTTAAGGATGTGCAATGAACTGTGACGGCTTTGGTAAAAAAGAAATTCACAGGTGTAAAAGCAATCGTATTGGCCGATAAGATGGTTTTTTATTCGTTTGGCGCCCTTTGCCAAGGTCACCGTTCGCCCATGATCTGGCGTGAGCCATGTTATGATCTGCGAGGATTTTGAAAAAGGATCCAGTCGCAAAACCAAGCCAGTGGTCTTAATGATCATTCGGGCACTACCACTAGATTGAAATTTAGTCCCTGTAGTTCGGCGTCATTAAGCCATCGAAGTTCGCGGCGGCGCATCTGCTGGCGCTGTTGTGTGGTGTTGTCTTCTGCGCCCGATAGATGGTCACAGCCATGGGCTAGATAGAGCGCAAGTTCATGATTAGGCCCTTTGAAGGCGGGGCCTCGCTGACACGCACATTCAATGCTGATAATAATTTCTCCATCAGTGGCGCCCTCTGGATCACCGGGCATCGGCTCAAAGTTAAAACTAATTACGTCGGTGGCATAGTCATGTCCTAAGCTACTGGAATTAACCTTGCGAATGCCCACATTGTCGGTCAGGACGATGGAGATATTCCCCCAAGTAATGCCGCTGCGATCCGCCGCTTTCCCGAGTAGATAGGTGGCCAATTTTTTAATTTTGCCGGTATTTATGCGGCAGAATGGTTGCGTATGGGTCACCGAAATGTTCATGCTTTGGGGTATGCGATGCGGGAATGAAGCATATTGGAGAGGCAGAAGACGAAGGCCCGCTTAACACGTGACAATTCTTCCAGGGTCATTTCGCAATCATCCAGCTGACTGTCTTCGATACGGGCATCAATCATTCTGTCTACGAGTTCTGCAATACCCGTGGCTGTGGGTTTTTCGATGGAACGTGAGGCGGCTTCAACTGAGTCCGCCAGCATGATGATGGCCGCCTCACGTGAAGTGGGTTTGGGGCCGGGATAGCGATAACTCGACTCATCGACGACAGCACGCATCTTGTTGGAAGCAGTCTGGGGCTCCGCCTGGGCCTGACGACCGGCTTTATGGTGGAAGTAAACAACCAGACCGGTTCCTTGATGTTGTTGGATGATGTCAATGACTGCACGAGGCAGCTTATAAAGCATGGCCAAAGTAACACCTTCTTTGATGTGAGACATGACCAAAAGGGCGCTCATGCTGGGCGCCAATTCGTCGTGAGGGTTCTGTCCGGTACGAATATTCTCCGTAAAATAGGCCGGTTTGGTTATTTTTCCTATATCGTGAAAATAGGCGCCGACCCGCGCCAGAACGGAGTTCGCTCCAATTTCATCAGCGGCTGCTTGCGCAAGGTTCGCGACCATCAGGCTGTGGTGGTAGGTCCCCGGCGCCTCAAAAGCAAGGCGTTGCAATAAGGGATGGGCAAGGTCTGAAAGTTCCAAGAGGCTCATGGTCGAGGTGAGCCTGAACAGGGCTTCGCAGACAGGTAAAAGGAGAAGAACGAGAAGGCTCGCGATGAGTCCACTGGCGATGCTTGCACCTATTAAGGTTGATGCCTGAATGGCCTGAGTCGGAATGCGCTCAAAAAGGACTCCCAGACTGGCGAATTGAAACACCCCAATCAAAAAACCTATCCGTATCACCTGGGTTCGGCGTCTAATTGTTTTGAGCCACCTTGCCGAGGCGGCGGTTGCGATGAGTCCAGCAGCGAGAAGGGGAAGGCTACAATTGCCTATAATGAAACAGACCAGCGTGACCCAAAGGCCGACAACGATGGCGGCTCCTCCCCCTAGCAATACGCCCGTAAGCAAGGGGGCCAGCGCAAAGGGAATCAACATTTCTGCGGTTGCGCGAGAAAGAATGGGCCAATGGCCCGTAAGATGGAGGAGGAGGCTTCCGGGAATAATAGTCGCCAGTGCGCTGGTGGCTAACAGGAAGAGATGAGTGTTGTTTTTAATAACTTTAGGGGCCACCACGCGGAGCATCATGGCGGCAATGGCGGTTATAATGATCAGAAAGATCCCGCTCCCCGAGTTGGCCGCAGTCAGGCTGATAGAACTTGTTTTATCCCCGATATCGGTACACAAAAGTATGACAGCTGCGACTAAAAGAAACGTTCCAATGAGCAAGGAAACCACGGGGCGGTTCCACCAGCCGGTGTCTTCGTCCTGCGATTTGCGACTTCCCTCTTTAAAGCGCTCTTTAAGGCGCTGGGATCTGAATTTTGATAGCCACTGATTCATGATATGTTGAACCCGTGACAAACGGGTTTCAAACTGCTAAAAGCATTAATACATTTTTGGAGCCAACTGGCAAGAATGAGTAATCGAAAACAAGCATATCTATTTATAGGGGACGATGAGTACCCTCTTAACCTGGCCGCCCGGAAGCTGGTAAACGGCCTTGTGCCCCCCGCTGACCAGACTTTTGGGCTTGAAGTGATTGAAGGCCGGGCGGACTCGGTGGATGACGCTCTTGCGGCCGTCAAGCGTTGCCATGAAGCACTTGTGACGCCCGGTTTTCTCATGACCGGTGATAAAGTGATCTGGTGGCGTGGGGTATCGTTCCTGGATGCACCTGCTGACAAGGAAGAGACACCATCAGACAAACCCAAGGGATCCGCGGGAGGGAATGACCCGGTCAAGGAGGCGGTGAAAGAGCTTGTGACTGCCCTTCAGTCGGGCCGGGCGGGTAATACCATTTTATTGGTAACGGCTCCGAAAGTAGATAAGCGGTCAGCTTTTTATAAGCTTTTTTCCACTCGGTTTGAGGTGCAGGAGTTCTTTTTGCCGGATAAGTCTTATCTGGTGGAGCGTGTCGGGCGAGATAAAATTAATGCTACCTTCCGAGACTTGGGCGTGGCATTGGAGCCGGAGGCAATGGAATTGTTCCTGTCGCGGGTAGGAGCTGATTCCCGGCAGATTTTCATGGAAGCTGAAAAGCTGGCTTTGTTCTTGGGCGATCGTCGGAGGGCTACCGTTGAAGATATTAAAATGGTGGTGTCCACAACGCTGACTTCCGTTATGTGGGATCTTCTGGATGCGGTTGGTGAGCGGGAATTGCCGAAGGCCTTGGGAGTTCTGCGGGACCTGTTGGCGGGAAAAGAAAACCCGATTGGTATCGTAGTGTCCCTCTCCTCCCGAATGCGGGATTTGCTTTTGTACTGGGAGGGTCTGGATAAAGGCTGGGTAAAGATAAGCGGGGGGGGGCGCGCGACGGCAGAATGGGCGCGGGTCCCGGAAGAGGTTTCGGAAGTAATCGCGTCCATCCTGAAGCGCCCACCCGAAACGGTTCATCCGTTTGTCGTAACCAAGATGGCGCAACAAGCACGTCGCTATTCGGCCGCGACGTTACGGCGCAATCAAAGATTGTTATCGGAAGCCTACGAGACCTTGGTCACGAGCAGTGCCCCGAATCAGACGGTGCTGGAACTTATGATGATCCGGCTCATGACGTAAGCCAAGGGTAAAGCATAAGAGCTCTAAAAGCGTAGTGTTGACAGTGAGCCAGTTTTCGATATCGTTTGCCCCACTTTTCAACAAGGCCAACATAGCTCAGCTGGTAGAGTAGCGCATTCGTAATGCGCAGGTCGTCGGTTCGATCCCGACTGTTGGCTCCACTCAAATCTCCCTCAAACCAGTTTTTTGAGAACCGGGAAAAGATGCTCGGCCATGCGCATGAAGCCTAGGTCGCTGGGATGGGAGGCGTCTAACGAAGCCTCGTTATCAGTTCCAAATAGTTCACGCCCCTTGACATAGTGGAGATTTCGATCACCTTCCTTCTTTAGTTTACGGAAGATGAGGTTCAATGTCTGCCAGTTCTCTTCATGGAATTTCATGAGGCCAGGCTTGATCCAGGCATTGGTGTGGGGTCGATCTTCTACCAGTACGATGGGGGTTGACGGATGCGCCGTGCGCAATTTGCGAAGAAACGGTTCCGCTCGCTCCTTGACCAGTCCGGGATCCATGTTGGGAAGTGCGTCGATCACATAGACGGCCGCATTCAGTTCATTCAGCAATTCCGCCATTTCAAGCTCCATCCTGGCGGCTCCTGAAAAACCCAGATTGATTACTGGGATATTAAGCCATCGTCCCAAAATCGAGGAGTGCACCATACCGGCGTGCGAGGCATAGGCTCCATGCACAATGGAGGTTCCGTAGTAAACCAAGGGACGTTCCTTGCGGGGGGCCACGGGCTTGAGCCAAGAGCCCGGTTCGATTCCGATTTCCACCTTAACGACCGGATTGCGGAGCGGGAGATATACACGGAATTGACGGGCGGTTGCGGCTATCCCCTCGATCAAAACTTGCCGCGGCTTCTGGTCTTTAACGCTGTGGCCTGCGCCACACCAGCGCCAGACGCCCTTGTCCTGGGCATAGAGATCCAAGCCGCTGAAGCCCGCGACACTGAAATTGGGTTCACCCAACTGCGGGGTTCGCAATTGCCAGCGGGCGTGGATCTGGGTGGCATTCGATTCAAAGGAGGCCGACATTCCCGTCGCCGATCGGCTCAGATCCCAGACCGATTGTGGCAGGCTCCGCTTGGCACGCTGAGGAAGACGGTCGTAAAAACGTTGTGTGTCAGTCCAGCCTTTTCCGTCAAGGCCAAATTTGGAAATATCGAACCAGGTAATGGTTTTTTCATGAGATTTGTTTTTTTGATTCATGCCAGCAAGAATACAAAGCGCCATCCCCTCCGGGCAAGTATTATTGGCATAGCGACGGCTCTACAGAATCCTCTAGCCAGTATAAAAAAACGGTTTTTTGGAGGGCGAAGCTTGCTGAGCCGCGTGGGTAGGGCGAATCATGCGAGTTCATCGAGACCGGGACGCTCTTAGGTGAGGATTAAAGGGAGTGCCACGTGCCTTGACCTTGATGAGCGTAAGGATTATTATCAGCCCCTTGATTCCTACAAAGGTGTGATTAACTAGGAAATGACATATATGAGTAATTCTGTAAATGGGGCAACCCCGATCAACATGGCGGAAGCGATTATTGAACCTTTCTGGGATGGTTCCATCTCCGGCCTATCGAAATGGACAATTGAAGATGGCTCCAGCCATGGGCTGGTCGTGCGGCAGAATTGGTGTTGGGTCACCTTCGAATGGACGCGGCGTCCTGTGGATGGTGTGCCGCTGCGCATGTGGCGCGAGTTTGATGTGTCCTGTGCGGACTATAATGACCTGCTTGTTTCGGTGATGGCGCCGCCGGCTTCGGTGGTCAAGATCGATGTGGTTACCGACCTGGGGACGGTCACCGCGCGTTCGAAACGCTTCGCGACGATTAAGCAGGAGGTGCCGGTCAACCTGCGTGGTGCCAAGCGGATCCTGCGGGTGACGCTGGAAATCCATACTCAGCAAGAGGGAATTGCCACGGGCTGGTTCAATTGGATCGGGATGCGTCACCGCCGGATGCTGAAACGTTACGAAGGTCAATGGCAACGCTTTGATGCGCGCTGGGAAAAATACCTGGTGCCTGAGGATTTTGTCCCCTCCTTCAAGCCGACGTATGGTGTCATGGTGACGGCTGCCGAGATCGATGCTGTTCGCCTCCAGCACGAGGCGATCACGGCGACCGGGCACGCTTCTCCATTTGATGACGCGGCTGAATTTGCCGCCCGACAGCCGCCTGAGGAAAGCATTTCGGATTACGTCAACTTCTGGCACGACACCCGGTACAATCGCGTCCGTGATCACGGCAGGACGTTGTTGACGCATGGACCCGATGCCGCCATTGCCGGCTTGCTCCGGCGCGATCCCAAGATGATGCGGCTTGCCGCCCGTTACGCCTTGAGCCTCGGGCATTGCGAGCATTGGGATGATTCGTTTATCTGTCGTTTTCCTGAGGGGTTATTTGAGCATCGGTGTTTTGTGCAAAGCCTTTGTGCGTTCGATGTGGCCCTGATTCTTGATCTGGCCGGTGAGATGTTTACCTGGGCGGGACGAGAGTTTCTGATGCGGCGACTGGCGGAAGAATCTCTGGGCGCCATCACCTTTAACGTCTGGAAGCATGACTATATTCATCATTGTAATCAGTTGGCCTGGTTTACGCCGGGGCGCGTGATGGCCCTGCTGGTGCTGGAACAGCAATGGGCGCGCGTGCGTCCCTATACCGACCAGGCGATCTTGGAGTTGTTGGCGAGTCTGGAAAATGTCATTTTGCCTGATGGCGGCTATTTGGAGGGGCCGACCTATTTTCGATGTGTGGGCCGCGATTGCCTGTTGCCCCTGTACCTTCATGCCCGGGCGCGGGGGAAGGAGCCTGCTTCGGCTATCCCCTCAGTGGTACGGCGTTGTGCGGCCTTTGGCGAAGTCGTGACGTCCACCGACGATAACCAGGATGTCATTCCCGTGTGTGATGCGGGATCCCGGCATGAGCTGGTGTCCCAGGCCATGTTAGCCACCGCGTTGCCGGAGAGCGCCTGGGCGCGCATGTTGGCGCGCCGTTTCCCGGCTGGAACCCTGCCGCCTTATAAGGCTGAGGTTCCCGTACAGTCGATGGCGGATCTATTGTTGACAATGGTGATTTCCGGGAGACTGGAAACGGAGGAACTGCCCTCTGCTTTGCCCTTGGTGGTGATGCCGAATTTGGGTTGGGCGGCCTCAACCCGACAACTGAATGGCCAGATTGTCAAACTGTTTCTGATGGGGAATCAGGCCGGGGCCGGACACACGCACGAGGATAAAGGCTCCTTTGTGCTGGAGTTTGCCGGTGAGACGTTTGCGATGGATCATGGGACGACCGATTATGCGTCGCCTTATGCGGGGCTGGCGCAGAAATGTGAGCGACACAATATGCTGGTGCCGGTGGTGGACGGGCTGCGCCCGCATCCGCAGTGCCCGCTGGCCCATGACGTGAAGCCACAATGTACCGGGGACGCGACGAAGTTCAGCGCGACTATGGATTTGACGCCGGGGTGGGAAGGGTTCTATCGCCGCTGGAACCGGAGTTGGACTTCGCCGTCACCCGATACCCTGACCATTGTCGATGATTATGAATTGGCGTCCGGCACTGCTGTGGACTTCTTCTGGGTCACGGAGCGGGAGGTGACGGTGAAGGGCCGTTTCATCACTTTGCAGGGGAAACGGGGCAAAGTGACGATCGAGGCTGAGGCCGGCTGCGAGGTGCGGGTGGATAAATTGCCGTTCCTTCGCGGAACCAGCACAGATGGGAAAATCGTGATCTTCCGCCGCATTGGGATCCGCAAGCTGGGTGCCAGCGGCCAGTTAACCACTGTGGTTAAGTTGGAGTGCTGACATGTTCCTGGCGATAGGTGGAAGGGTTCTGGCCTTTAAGTGAGTGGGGTTTCTTCAACGGGCGGCTAGGAGCCTGTTAGGGTGCTACCGGCGGAGACCGCCGGCTCCAGAACAAAATTTGCCTCAGCAATCAAGCGTCATGCGCTGCACATTGCTTAATTCACCGAGGATAGCCCCCGTTTTAAATCATTGGAGCCGGCGGTCTCCGCCGGTAGTGACTGTTGAGCCCGAAGGCTATGCAAGCCCGACACACTGCCAGCCCTTCCTTACCGTTCTGCATTCGATCAAACCGGCGAAGGCGAGGTGCGTGTTTTGAATTTCAAAACCAGCCTCCTTAAAAAGTGAGGCCAATAGACGACGATCAGGATAGCGTGCCAGACTGTCGGCGATGTAGGTGTAGACGCGGGGATCCCGGTGTAAGATCCAGCCCCAAATCCCACCCCATAGCTTCAAAACGGCGTGGCTTATGCACTGAAGCAGAGGGTGGGCCGGTTTAGAAAAATCTAGGAAGACGGCCAGGCCGCCAGGCTTCAGAATACGATAAATTTCGCGCAAAGCTTCTTTCAGGTCGCCGGCATTTCGCAGCGCATAACTACCGGTAACAATATCAATAGAGTTGTCCGGCAAGCCGGTGCGCCCCATATCGCCGACCACATAACGTAGCTGGGGCGGCTGGCCCAGTGCTCTCGCTTGCGTCAGCATAGCCTCGGTGAGATCAAGGCCCAAAATGGAACCGTTGGGATATTTGGCCGCTAGACGCCTGGTAAGGCCGCCGGTTCCGCAAGCCAGATCGAGGCAAACGGGGGCAGGGTGATCGGGAAGGTCTGCCACCAGCCAATTTTTCCAATAGCCATCGCGACCTAGGGAGAGGTAGCGAGTGGCGTCATCGTATTGGGGCGCAATCAGAGTGAAGAGCTCTCGATTGAGATTTCGGGTTCGCTTCGGCTCCGCGAGATCCTCCGGGACTTGAGATAAAAAATGGCGAGGTATGTGAGGCATAGAATTGAAAGGGATGCTCTAGGCTGGATTCTTCCACAACAGGAGCCCTGGAATCAGCGTGAAATGGGCGTCGTAGGTGATCAGTTGTGAGCCGCTCTCAAGCGAGTGTGCGGCGATCCAAACATCGTTAAGAGGAATTGGGGTTCCCGCTGTTTTAAGCTGGTGTTTCAATTTGCCGAAAATTTCGGCGGTATCTTCATTGGCGGACAGAATACGGACAGTGGGTTTTCTCATAAAGTCCTTTAATTGTGACCGATTTTGGCTTTCCCGGGCACCGCCCCGGAATCCGGCATAGAGCTCACCGAGCACAAATATGGATATGAATACGGTATCCGCTTCAGCCAAGGCATGGAGGACGAAAGCATCCCCCGCAAGCAGGCGAGTGTAAGCATTGGTGTCCAAGAGGATTTTTTTCATAGCCAGTCCGCCGGATTAACGATCCCAAAATCAGAGGTGTTTGTTTCGAATTCCTTGAGATCCGCCTGGCTCCACTTACCACAGAAGGCCTCGAAATCCTGGCGATGTTGGCCTACGGAGGCCACTTTGAGCCCCAAGGCTTCAGCGAGAAGTTGTTTCGTCAATTCGTTCATGCTAATCGCCAGCTCATCCGCGCGCCGCTTGATTTGTGCGGCGAGCTGGTCGTCCATAGCGTGGATTGTGAGTGATTTCATGTGATTCACCATTCTTCTTTAATGAATATTAATATGATTCATAACACGGTTCATAATACATAAATATGAACCATGTGAAAAGTGTTTATTATGCTCCGGGGTAATGGGGCACTCACGGGTGGTTAATCTTCTCTTGAATTCCACCTTAACAGGTGTATCCCTACATGAGTGACCCCATTACGCTCTGGGTGGAGCCTTATCATGGTGCCTTCAGGACTGCAGAGGCGATGTATCAGGAATGGTCAACATGGCGAAATAGGGTGCCAGATGGCGGCGCAGGAAGGTCCCAAATAGGATGCGGCGAACAAAGGTGCTACGTAGAGCGGCTACCCGATGTCCTTTCCGGGTGCCTAGCCACATTCCACAGGCGGCCCGATTGGCGGCGATACGAAAAGCCTGGCGGCGGTAATACTCGTAACTCGTTAACAGCCGTTCAGGAGGTTCATTGCTGACGCACAGACGTTGAAGGACTTGCGCGAGGTGCCAGGCATCTGCCAGTCCGGTGTTCATGCCTTGTCCCCCGATGGGGCTCATGACGTGGGCGGCATCTCCGCAAAGCACCACACGGCCTTTAAAATAGTGGCTGCAAAGGCGGCGCTCGGGAGTGAAGGCTGTCACCCCTTCCGCTTGGCTGGCTTTGAGCTTGATGCCCGTGACTTCTTCGACACGTTGTACGAGGATCGAGGCATTAGCTAAGTCGGAAGTTGTTTGAATGACCCAGCGGCGGTGCTGCTGCGGAAGTGGAAACGATTCGAGCGAGCCGGTTGAGGTGAAGAAGAGTTTGGCTTCTCCGCTCCAGGGCGTCGATTCAGGAAAATCGCCCATTAAAAAAGAAGGAGCATAAGATTTGCCTTTGATGGGAATTCCAACATAGGTGCGCATGGGGCTGCGACTCCCATCGCAGGCTACCGCAAATCGAGCAGAACAGGTGGCTGAAGTTTGCGTGGTTGTATCTCGTGCGTTGATGAGAACACCCTGATGAGTTTGGGTAACGGATTGTACTTCCTGTCCGAGGAGCAGTTGCGCCTTAGGCCAAGCTTGTAGCTTATCGCGTAAGATGCGCACTAAGGCCCCTTGCGGAATTGAGAGGACATAATTAAAGGGAGCGGGAAGGTTGCTTAAATCCAGAGACCCCAGCAGGCGGTTTTCGGTCAGGACGCTGGCACGTGTGACGGGGCAGCCTGCCTGCAAGATGGGGGCAGTTAGTCCGAGTTGTTCGAACCGCCGAAGTGAGGGGGGCATGACCCCGATGGCCATGGAGGCGGAGGCGATATCGATGCGTTTTTCAAGGAGGAGGCAAGAAAGCCCCATTTGGCCGAGAAGGTTTGCCAGGAACGCGCCGCAGGGTCCCGCACCTACTACAATCACATCGGCAGCATAAGTTTTGGCGACCTCAGTCATATTGCATTTTACAGGAATTCGATGAGCATGGCGAAGGCGGAGAAGCCGGCTCCGAAAGAAAGCAATACGCCGCGATCACCGGGTTTGGGGTGGCCTTGCTCGATGATTTGTTTCAGAGCGAACAGGACGGAAGGCGATGACATATTGCCATAAGTGCGAAAGACGTTAAGTGAATATTGCAAGGCGTTGGCCTCCAGTCCCAGATCACGCCCCACTTGATCCAGAACGGCTGTGCCGCCCGCGTGTACCGCCCACCACGAGATGTCTTCACGGGTAAGGCGATGCTGTGCCAGAAGATCGGCCAAGGCCTCACCTGCTAGTTTAGCGCCGATGACAGGAACGCGTGTGGTCAGGACGTTACGCAGGCGCCCCTCTTCCTGCCGGTACCGGAGTTGCTCGCGGTATTTGGGATGGATTGATGAAGTGCTGCCGAGAATGCGCATCAGCCCAGGGGGCTTGGGGCAGTCTTTTTCGTTTTGTAAAACCACGGCGGCGGCACCATCGCCAAAGATGCAATTGCTGACGATAAGCGCGGGATCAGGACCCATAAAGAGAGTGGCGCTACAGGCTTCGACGGCAACGCTTAACCAAGGGCGACCTCCGTGGGCGGCCATTAATGCAGAGGCGGTATCGATATTAGGAAGGGCACCACCGCAACCCATGCCGGCAATGTCTAGGGTTTTAACCGTGGAGGGGAGGTGGAGGTCTTCGACGAGATAGGATGACAGGCCGGGGCATAAATAGCCGGTACAGGTATTGACAATGACGCCGCCTAAATCACGGGGAACCAAGCCGGCTTCAGTCAGGGCTTTTGAAGCCGCAGCCGCCGCTGTTTGCCGAGCATATTTGACAAAACGTTCATTGAGTCGGTCGGGATTTGTTTCACAGGCGTCCTCGGCGCGCTCGAGTCCGAAATAGCGACCTTGAATAGGCCCATCAATCAGAAGTTTGTGATAGAGCGTTTTTTCTTCCGGAGTGAGTGTAAAATGAGAGATATAAAATTCATAAGCGTCCCGCTGTGTCACATAAAACGAGGGATTAGCGGTGGCGGGTACACGAAGAATTGTTTGCACAAGCATGGCCTTTCTAAATATATGGCTGTGATCACGTTCAAAGGATGCCGGAAACTATCCTAGCCAGTCTCTGTTTTGTCAAGGTTCTTGAGCCCGCGAATTAAAATCTGAATGCTGCTTGAAATGTTCGTCATTAAAGCTGATAAATCACAGATTCAAACAGATTTAGACGTTTAAAAAAAAGGATATTAATATGAGCACGAAAATTAGAGTAACCCTCTGGAACGAGTTCAGGCATGAAAAGTCGAATGAAATTGTCAAAAAAATCTATCCGGAAGGGCTCCATAAAGCCATCGCGAATGGCATTGGTGCAGGGGACCTGAGCATCCGCTTGGCGTCTCTTGACGAGCCGGAGCACGGTTTGACTGGAGAGGTCGTAAATAATACCGATGTGTTGATCTGGTGGGGGCATTGTGCGCACGGTGAAGTGAAAGATGAAGTCGTGCAGCGCGTGCATAAACGTGTGCTAGAGGGAATGGGCCTGATCGTTCTCCATTCCGGTCATTTTTCCAAGATTTTTAAAGCCTTGATGGGCACCACCTGTTCTCTGAAATGGCGTGAGTCTGGTGAGAAGGAACGGCTTTGGAATATTGAACCCTCTCATCCGATTACGCAGGGAATTGGCGACTATTTTGAGTTGCCGCATACGGAAATGTACGGCGAACGCTTTGACATCCCGCAGGACGGGAAAATCATTTTCATCTCTTGGTTTGAAGGTGGCGAGGTCTTCCGGAGTGGCGTTGCGTTTGAGCGGGGGCACGGGAAGGTATTTTATTTCCGTCCTGGCCATGAGACCTATCCGATCTATCACGACAAGAACGTATTGAAGGTTATCAGCAATGCGGTTCGTTGGGCCAACCCCTTGATCTTTCAGGAACACAATGCGCCTAACGCCCAGCCGCTGGAAGTCATTCGTACGATTAATCCGCATGCGGTTGGCGCAGGGATCGTGCAGGATCTCAGTGGCAAGGCCAAATAAGGTTTTTCCTGAAAATCTCGCAGAAGTTTACCGTAATGGGTCACTCATGGGGGGGGGGGGATGAACCACCCGCTTCGCTGGAGGGATCGGAGGGTGTGAGAGAGAAGAAAATCTTCTCTTAAATTTCATCCTGGCAGATTTACCCCTACGTGAGTGACCCATTACAGTTTACCGTGCATGTCGCTTGATCGCGTAGCAGGTACGTGCTATATTGCTTTTAATGATTGTTTAACTACTGATTAATTAATTGCATAAATGGTCTCTATGTTGGTTGAATCCATAGTTGAGCGAATTGAATTGGTAAGGCCTGCAGTTTCCGCCAAGCTTAAGGAGGCAAGGCGTTCGGCGTTGGGGCAATTCATGACGTCCGCCAGTGTAGCTAGGTATATGGCGTCGCTTTTTTCAATTCCTCAACAAGGTGAAATCCAGCTTTTGGACCCCGGGGCGGGACTGGGGGCACTGTCGGCGGCATTTATCCAACGTTGGCAACATCTTGCAGAAACGTCGGCAACATTGGCTGTTACTGTCTATGAGATTGATGATGAACTCCGCAAGTATTTGGAGAGCCATTTGGCAGGGTGTCAGGACGATGCCGTAGAATTGCATCGTAAACTTTCTTTCAAAACGTACCCTTTTGATTTTATTGAGGTTGCGGCAAGCCCACTTGAATATGACGTTCGGCCCATTTATACCCATGCGATTCTCAATCCGCCCTATAAAAAAATCAGGAACGATTCCACGCATCGGAAGTGGTTGAGGGTAAGCGGAATTGAAACGGTAAATCTGTATTCTGCTTTTGTGGCGCTTGCACTGCAATTGTTGGTGAAGGATGGTGAACTGGTTGCGATCATCCCAAGAAGTTTTTGCAATGGACCTTACTATAAGTCATTTCGAAAATTTATTTTGCAAGTGGCCTCGCTGGATCACATTCATCTATTTGATTCTCGAAACAAGGCGTTTAAAGATGACGAAGTATTACAGGAAAATGTAATCATCAAGTTGGTTCGGGGAAAATATCAGGGGGCTGTCACCGTTTCGCATTGCGCGGATGGGGCCTTTGACGACTACCGCGAAAGTGTTCGAGAGTTTAAGGATATTGTTAAAGCCGATGATATTGATCAGTTTATTCATATCCCTCTGTGCGAGGAGACGTTGCGGCCGACTTCGGTTAGACCGTTTCATCATAAGCTTTTAGAACTTGGGCTTGAAATCTCTACGGGACCGGTTGTGGATTTCAGGATGAAGTCTCATTTGCGAAAAGTTGCCACGCCCGGCACAGTCCCTCTGCTATACCCTTGTCATGTTGCGGATAACCGTGTGTCATGGCCGCTGGAAAATTCAAAGAAGGCCAATGCGCTTGTGTTCGACAGCGAGACGCGCAAGTGGCTTTTTCCGGCGGGGTGTTACACGGTAGTTCGGCGTTTTTCGGCGAAAGAGGAAAAACGCCGCATTGTTGCAACAGTGATAAAAACGGCTGATCTCCAAAATTGTGAAATGGTGGCCTTCGAAAACCACCTGAATGTGTTTCATAGTCGAAAGCAGGGGATACCTGAGGATTTAGCCTATGGGCTCTGCGCCTACCTGAATTCCTCAGTGGTGGATCTGAACTTCAGAACGTTTAATGGGCATACTCAGGTGAACGCTACTGATCTTCGTGTGCTGAAATATCCGGATAGGCAAGCCTTGATAAAGTTAGGTCGATGGGCGAAGAAGGCGGTCAAGAGAACGCAGGAGCAAATAGATGAGCGCGTACAGGAGTTATCATGAAGCGTAAAGGTCATATTGCGGAAGCCTTGGAGATTTTAAAGGATTTGGGCATGCCCAAAGGTCAGCAAAATGACCGCTCGGCGCTTTGTTTATTGGCATTGTTGAACCTGACAAAAGACAAGGCGTGGCGGGAGGTTGATTCTCCATATATCGGGATAACGCCCATTATGGAGTTTGCGTGCAAGGAGTATAAACGTAAGTATGCGCCTAATTCGCGGGAGACGTTTCGCCGATTTACCATGCATCAATTGGTTCAAGCGGGGGTTGCTTTATACAATCCAGACGTCCCTGAACGGCCAACCAACAGTCCTCATGCCGTTTATCGGATTGCGCCAGTTGCGTTGAGGTTGCTTAAAACCTATGGGGTGTCGGGATGGAATAATCGACTGGCCCTATATTTGGAACAGAATCAGCCTCTGGCGAAACAATATGCGCGCGAGCGAAAGATGGCTTTTATTCCTGTCAAACTGCCTTCAAACAAGAAACTTAAACTAGCGTCGGGTTCGCATAATTTTTTGATTAAGTCGATTGTTGAGCAGTTCCTTCCCCGGTCTATTCCGTCTGGGACGCTTATTTATGTTGGTGATACAGGTCACAAATGGGGGTATTTCGATAAATTGCAGCTGTCGCATCTCGGTGTCGTGGTGGATGAACACGGAAAAATGCCAGATATTGTAGTCTATCATCAGGATAAGAATTGGCTGGTTCTGGTCGAGTCGGTGACGAGCCATGGGCCTGTGAATAGCAAAAGGCATGTGGAACTTGCGAAGTTGTTTGCCTCGTCCAAGGCGGGATTGGTTTATGTTACGGCGTTTCCAACGCGTGCTATTATGACCCGCTATTTGGATGATATCGCTTGGGAGACTGAAGTTTGGGTCGCTGAATCGCCTACGCATATGATTCATTTCAACGGGTCAAGGTTTTTGGGGCCTTATTGACGATGCTTCGGGCGGTTAAGCTTGATCAGTCAATCCGCTCTCATTCTGCTTATACGCACAATATTTAGCAAAGGGATCATGAACGATTTTGCGAGACAATTAAGTGACTTCAATCCTAGGCATGGTTTCTTTATTGGCATTGACTCTGATGGGTGCGCTTTTGACACGATGGAGATCAAGCAGAAGCAGTGCTTTTTGCCGAACAACATCAAGTATTTTGGCTTGGGGTCGATCACCTCTTATGTGCGTGAAGTGACAGAGTTTGTCAATCTGTACTCAAAGGAGCGGGGGAGTAATCGTTACCCTGCCATTCTTTCCGTATTCAGTTGGCTGGCTAAGCGCCGGGAAGTCATCCAACTTGGGATCCCAGTGCCTGACCTTAAACGCTTGCGGCAGTGGGTCAAAGAAGAGTCACAACTCAGCAAGAGTGTTTTGCGCTCATTGGTAAATAAAACAGGCGATGCCGAACTGCTGAATGTACTGGCCTGGTCGGATGCGGTGGATGCCACCATTGAGGCAACCGTGAAAGGGGTCTCGCCTTTCCCCTATGTCCGTGAATCACTTGAAAAGGCCTTTATCCAGGCCGACATTATGGTTGTCTCGCAGACGCCCTTGGAGGCGCTAGAGCGGGAATGGGCGGAGCACCAGTTGACTCGGTACGTGTGTGTGATTGCCGGGCAGGAGCATGGTACGAAGACTGAACATATTACCCTGGCAACAAAGGGCAAATATGACGCCGATAAGATCATGATGGTGGGCGATGCCCAAGGAGATTTCCGAGCGGCTTCAGAAAATGGAGTCTGTTTTTACCCCATTGTGCCCGGAAAAGAGGAAGCCTCTTGGCAAAGGTTCCTGTCCGAAGCCTTGGATAAGTTCTGGGCGGGCGCCTACAAGGGGCGCTATGAAGCCGAATTGGTCAAGGAATTCGACGCCGCATTACCCTTAACCCCGCCATGGGGGTAAGGGAGCGCAAAGCGCCTCAATAGGTTTTTCCCATGGCGCGGCGGAGTTTGTAGAGCATGATGCCCCAGAGATAGACAAAGAAGCCTAGCTCGCCACTACTCATCTTTAGGCGGAAAATATGGGTGTAGCCTTTAAACCCGCGGTAGATGAAATTATAGAAGAGGTTATTCGGCCATTTGATTAACCGGCGTGACAGGGGAATCAAGGACGGGAACTCAATACAGAGTGCGAAAAACTTGTGCAGATTCTCGAACTCGCGTTTAGTTTGACCTTTATTGATCGGGGATTCGACCTGATAGGAGGCGTGTTGCTTGTGGGTCGAATCCAGATAGCCTTTCTTAACGCAATAATGCCATAACGCGGTGCGGGGATAGGGCTGGAAGATGGACGCCCATGCATAGGAAGGCTTAACCCGTGCATTGACGGCAATAGTTTCGTAAGCATTCTCCACGGTTTCATCCGGCAGCCCCACCATGTTCTGGGTCATAACCGAAATACCGTATTTGTGGAACAAGTCTGCGGCTTCAATGATCTTGGCGTTCGTCATCTCACGATTCAATACGATCTTCCTGAGTTCTTCGTTCCCGCTTTCAATGCCCATAGCGATGGTCACGCAGTTGGCCAGCTTCAATGACTTCACGACCTCTTCATTAACGAGGTTGGCGCGAACATAGCAGATCATGGGCAAGCCCACGCGCTTGCTGTAGACCTCGGCAAATTCTTTGAGCCAGACACGGTTCATGATGAAAAGATCGTCGTGGAAATAGACGATTTTGAGCGGGTAGTTCTTACGGACATCCTCCAACTCTTGAATGACGTTCTCGACACTACGAAGACGGCAATATTGAGATTCATTAGCCTCCTCGCGATACATCTTCTTTAACTTATGGTTGAAGCAATAGGCGCAGTCATAGGGACAGCCCCGGCCGGCGAGGAAGTGTTTAACGCTGCTGTGAGCGTAAGCGTAATATTTCAAGAAGGAAGCTCGGTCAGGGAAGGGGAGGGAATCCAGCGAATGATTCAAGGGCAGGATCTGGTTTTTGATCACTTCCCCGTTCTTTTTGACCCACAAGTTCGGCAACGTGGAGTAGTCTTCGCCTGCTTGGAGTTTATTCATTAACGCCACAATGGCATCGTCGCCTTCACCACGGCAGATAATGTCGACTTCGGGTTCTTCAATAATCTCGGGGAAAAATGTCGGATGGGGGCCTCCCAAGATGGAGATAAATGTCGCGTGCTTACGCAGGCGTCGGATTAATTCCAGATAATAGGGCTCGGATCCGCTGGTAACAGAAAAGCCGATGACGTCAGGTTTATATTTGGCCACGGCCTTAAACAGGTTCGGTTCCAAGTTGGTTAGGAATAGGTCGGATTCATGCCCGTGTTTTTTCACATTGGCGATCAAACACATGATCCCCATAGGGTCCGTGATATCGAGCGAGGCCGTTTTATAGACAAATAAGCACTTCATTGGTATAAACCCATGTAATTATTAAATACGATTCGCACAAACAACAGTCTTAACGATATAGCCTTTCAGAGCGGCGGCAACAAGACAAATGAAGAGGAAGCAGGGTTGAATGAATAGAATTACAGTTCTGCATCTGTGCGAACATTTTGGCGATAGGCAGGTGTCATTCCATGGGGTGTCTCGGTTGTTTGAGCTTTGGATCCCTGCTTTTGATGCCGCCCGGTTCCGGGTTTTGCTGTGTAGCCGGAAAGGGGTCAGCGAAATGGCGGACCGTCGACTTCGCGATGCCGGGATTGAGCCGCTTTATCTGGGGTATAGCAAAATGGACCCCCGCAACCTGTTTAAGCTGGTACGGCTCATGAGGCGGTCCGATGTGGATATCCTGCATGTTCACGGCTATGGCGCCTCGACCTGGGGGCGGATTGCCGGGATCCTGCTGCGTAAACCGGTCATTGTCCATGAACACTGCAACTATGGAACGGTGCCGGTTTTTCAGCGTCCGGTAGAATGGGTGTTGGCCCACTTCACGCGCTATGCCTATGCGGTCTCCGAATCCACGCGCACGTTTACGGTGAAGAAACGCTATATCCCTTCCATGATAGTTGAGACGCTCTATAGCGGGATTCCCCTGGCGCAGATCCATAAAGCCGATTCGGAATGGATCCGGACGTTCCGTGCCGAACAGGGGCGTAAGCCTGCCGACAAGATTCTGGGTGTCGTAGGCCGGCTTGAAAGCCATAAAGGGCATTTGGATTCATTTAAGGCCTTACAAGAGGTTCTCAAAAAACGGGCTGACGTGTATCTCTGGGTTTTGGGGAATGGCCGATACGAAGAGGACTTGCGCAATTGGGTTAAGGACCATGGCATGACGGATCGCATCACGTTTCTCGGCTACCGGAATGATGTGGTGAAGGTGATCCAATGCTTTGATATCCAGCTTTTCCCGAGTCACCAGGAAGGTACGCCCAGTACCCTGTTCGAAGGGATGGCCGTGGGTAACGTTTGCGTGGCTTCTACGGCGGATGGCCAAGGCGAGATTCTGACCCATGAAAAAGATGCCCTTTTGTTTTCGCCCGGGGACGTGGGGGAGATGGCCCGGCATGTCTTGCGATTGCTTGATGATGTCGGGTTAGCCAAGCAACTTCGTCAGCGCGCGTTAAGCCGCATTCAGGACTTCGACATGAAGCGGTGCCTGGATAAGATGGAGCGGAAGTACGAGGAAGTGGTGTAGCACCGGTGCAAAGCCGGTGACCAGCCATTTGAGACAGGCCCTAATGCGATCTCCCGCCGCCCTGGCAAAAACCCTATGCGAGACCTATCAGCTCGTGCGCATAACTGCAAATACGTTATGCGCAGCGACTTTTCATAACTGCATCATGATGTTTCAGCATCTTGACATCACGACATGTCGCTTGATATCCTGATATCCATGAGAACGACTTTAACGATCGATAACGATTTGCTGGCTGCTGCCAGAAGTCTTGCGCGAGCACAATCGGTAACCCTTGGACAGGCACTGTCCGAACTGGCGCGCCGGGGCCTCAATGCTACGACGAGGGTTCGGACGGGCCCACGCGGCACTGATTTTCCGGTTTTCTCGGTTCCCCGTAATGCCCATCCCCTTACACATGAGGATGTGCAAAGGGCGGAGGATGAGGAATGAAGGTCAGCCTGCTTGATGTGAATCTGTTGATTGCATTGGCTTGGCCCTCCCATGTTCATCACCAAGAGGCGCGTGTTTGGTTTTCAGAAAATGCAATCAACGGGTGGGCGACATGCCCCCTGACCCAATGCGCATTCGTCCGGATCTCCTCCAATCGTAAAATCATTCCCGAGGCCGTTACCCCGAAGGAGGCGTTGGCCTTGCTCCACAAGAGCGTCAGCCTGAAAACGCATGTCTTCTGGAAGGATGACATCAGCATCCTGGATAAACACATCCCGTCTGCCCTTTTGGTCGGCCACAGGCAAATCACCGACGCCTATCTGCTCGGTTTGGCGATCCACTATGGCGGCCAATTTGTGACACTTGACGGAGGTGTTTCGAATCTCTTGCCAATTAATAGCCAGAACCGTGATACCCTCCACACGGTTTTATTGAAAGACACCACGCACTGACCGAAGGTCGCGTAATGACTATTAATCTGATGTCCCTTGGTAATCCCAGACTTACCGCATATTCGAAAGCTGGCGGCGGGCTAAAATGAAATCGAGGCGGGCGAGCAGGAAGTGCGAAACCCGTTCGATGAGTTTTTCCCAATAGCCCCGTGACTGGAACCACGTGACCGGATCGATTTTCTTGGAGTAGGGAAGATAATCACGGAAGATCTCATGTGCCTCTTGTGCCAATTTGTGGTTATTGATTCGCACTAGCAATTCATAGTTGATGTTGAGGCTTCGGGTATCCAGATTGGCGGAGCCGACATAAACTACATTATCAGCAACAATCAGTTTGGTGTGTAGGACTTGGGCGTCATATTCATGAATCTTTACGCCGGCTTTCAGGAGTCGGTTGTAAAGGGCGCGTCCGGCGTAACGGGCAATGGCAACATCTGTTTTTCCGGCTGTAATTATTTTCACATCCCGCCCCTGACGTGCCGCTCGGATCAGAATCTTGCGAATTTTACGGGTGGGCAAAAAATAGGCGGAAATGATGCGGATGGAGCGGGCGTGCTGGAGATCGCGTAACAAAGTAAATTTGATGTTACTATCTAGTCCCCCCGGCCCACTGGCGAGAAGCGAGTGAACTGGACGGTGCCTTGTGAGTTGTAGAAAGCGAGGGCGCCTTAACCGCAGGCGAGGCAGTCGATGGTGTCTGAAATGTGCTACATGGATCATACACTCAAATGAGGCGGCCAGATCATGAACGATCGGGCCGGTAATCTTCAGGCCCAGGTCGCGCCAGCCGTGCGTGATCCCATCCCCGGTCTCGCTGGCAGAAATGTTGAACCCGCTCACAAAGGCAACCTTGTTGTCACAAACTAGCAATTTCCGGTGATCCCGGAAGGCAATACGGCCAAGCGAAAGGGGATTGAAAAATTTAACTTCACCGCCGGCGTTGATAACGGAAGCCCAATAGTTCGACGGGAGATCCATTGACCCAAAAGAGTCTAACAGTACCTTGACCTTGACCCCACGACGCTGGGCGGCCAAGAGTGCATCATGAACATCATCACCAGGATAGCCGGCATCAAAGATATAGGTTTCCAGCCGTACGGAGTCTTTCGCCTTGCCGATTTCGGTGAGGAGAGCGCGATAGAAGGAATCGCCGGTTTGAAACCATTGGTAAGGGGACGTCATAACGCCAACATTTGGTTGAGGGTCAGCAGGAAGTCCCGGTTATCGGCGTTGAGATAACGCATCTCACCACCCATGCGGTTGAAGGTTTTGCAGTACCTCAGATAGTAAGCGGGATTATCTTTGGGCGGTTCGCCGTGCTTCTGCCAGTCCCAGGTGGCTTCGGCAAGGTCGACCACGACGATAAAATGCTGGTTGATCGTATGACCTGCCTGCAGGGCGATGTTTTGCGACATGGAGAAAGCCTTTTCGAAAATCATGGGCGACATGACGGCGGATCCAATGGACAGGTAAACCCCGCCCTGGATCTGGCTGATGGACTGGGTGAAAGAGAGGAAATCCCGCAGGGCGGTGCGCCCAATGGCCGCCCCGTGATTCATGGGGTGATTATAGATGATGTCGTGTCCGATCATAGGATGACCGGTAAAGGGAACTCCCAATCGAAAGGCCGCCGCTTGGGCGCTGTAGGCTTTGTGCGGATGTGACACCGAAAGACGCCCGGGTTTCAATTTGAATTTCCGGATGACGCCCAGCAGATCGGCCGCCGCCGCCAGGCGGTCTTCGTTAGTGTCTTGGCCTCTGATTTCTTTTTGCAGGGACTCCTCGGAAGGAATGGTTAAGCCTTCACTCTCAATCATTTTGCCGACCGATTCGCCATAACCAAGTCCTTCATAAGCGCCGATGATAATCGCCAGGTTGATGTAGAAACCGGTTTCCTGCCAAATGCCGAACTCACCGCGAGCGACATTAGTCTGAACGTCTTCACTACTCTCTCCAAGATAGGCGAATTCCCAGTCATGAATGATCCCGGCGCCGTTGGTCGCTAGGTGAGTGACCCATCCGTCCTGCATCAGCTTGATTAATACCGGCGCCAATCCATTTTTAATCGTATGAGCGCCAAAGGCCATGACGACAGGCTTTCCGGCTTTGCGTGCCGCATGAATCCGCGCCACAGTTTCCTGCATTAGCTGAATGGCAGGGCCAGATAGAGGGGCAGGGGACTGGCTGGGTTTTACATGATCCTTTTCAATGGCCAGCTTGTTGGGACGCTGGGCCAGTGACTTGATGATCAGTTTATCGCGATCAAACTGTGAATACGGCATCGAGAATGTCTCCTGAAGTCCGAATGTAAGACATGCTCGTGGAACGGTCAACGTCCTTTGGTGGAGAGAACCCATTTTTCGCCCGGCTTAGTTCGCTTAGACAATCGCGGGCCTTTCTGAGTTTTCCCATTCAATGTCCAGGCGCCTTTGAAGCCATGAATCAATTCGAGTGGCTCTCCCGCAAGACTGGTTACCCTGATTTCGCAAAGCTCGCCGTCACGCACCGTTCCTCCGATGAGGAACGCGCCTTCAGTGCGAATGCCATCAAAAGTCAGGGAGCGCCAATGTTTAGGCAGTCCTGGCAGTACAAAAATGCCGCCATGCCGACATTGGACCAGCAGTTCAAGAATAGCGGTGACGGCCCCCATGCCGGCGTCGCTCTGCATGATTTCCCGGAAACCCGGCGCCCGCTGGAAATTGGGAGAGGCCAGAATGTTTTGGTTCCACGCCTCGCACCCTGCGAAATCAGCATCATGCAATGTGCCGTGCCCGATGTTGGTGAAGTTGGATTTCCACCATTGCAGCCAGGTGGTAGCAGCATCGGGAAGTCCGCAACGCGCGCAGAGGATGGCGGCCCAAGGGAGGCACCACCCCGTCCAACAGCCCGCCCCTTTGGTTGTCCAGTGGGTCAGCGAGTGGGTGACCACAGCCCGGTGTTCATCGGCGAGCGGATCGATGGTGCTGAAAGGATAGATGGAGGCCAGATGGCTATGGTGCCGGTGGCTTTCGGCCAGGTCCTGTCCCTTCCAGAGACCAATACGTCCATTAACGAGCGTATAGAGTGGCAGGCGCTTTCGCACATCCGCCCAACGACTATCTTGATTTAGCCCGAGTAGTTTAGCTGCTTCCTGCAGGGAGGTGGCGGTGCTATGGAGTGCTGCCATTTGGAAGCTCGCATCGCGCCCCCAGGCATTTATTTGCGCGCCATTGTATTCGGGACTGACGCTCACCGGTAGGGAGAGCTTCTTGACTCCGTTTTCTTCAATCTCTTCCAGCATGGCCCAATAGCCATTGAAGGCTCCGTTCAAGAGCGGCCAGGCAATGTCGCGGAGGATCGCTTGATCCATGCTGTAGCGATAATGCAACCATGCCAGTTGGGCCATCCAAGCGGTGCAGGCATGGTCAATGGTTCCCGACCAGAAGGTGCCGACAACCTGGCACCGGTCATCCACAGCGTGGGGCAGCATGATGGCGTCCTTAACACCGAAGAACGCCTCGCCATTGGTCGTGAGCCGGGGCATCCAGGATTTAAGCAGTCGCCAGATTGGTGCGAGATGATCCAAGCGGTTGGTGCCCAGACAGGGCCAATAAATCATCTGAATATTGATGTTGAAGTGGTAATCGTTACTCCAGGGCGGAAGCTGGTATTCCTCCATCCAGGGGCCTTGCAACGTGGCGGCTACGCCGTTCGGGTTAGTCAGTCCCGCCTGTTTATAGACGCCATAATTGTAAGTGTGCTGGAGGTTGGCGTCGGGAAGTTGTAAGCGGGGTACGTCCTTCCAGTAGCTTTTCCACCAGGCCTCAGTTTTCTTGACGGAGGTTGGTGCGATACCGCCATCCACGCGTTGCCGGGCTTGCTGCGCGGCCTCAGTGCCCAGGGCGGTGGCCAGCACGAGTCGACTCCCTTGTTTGCGCCAAGCGATAGCCATGGGGTCATCTTCGGGGAGGGTCTGGCAGAAGCCGCCTTCCTGCTTGCCATACCATTGCGCAGGTGGACGGCAGCCGACGGCTTCAAGTTCCTTGCTGACATGTGCCCAGGAAGGGATCAGTTTGATGGTAACCAATTTGGCGGAGAGGATGTCGAAATCCAGCCAGGCTGTCTCTTCATTCATGGTTTGCCGGATTGTTATTCGGGCAGTTTTTTTCGCGGGACCTTCAAAACGGATGGTTAGGATGGCGCGTGAAATATCGAGTTTGCCTTCAACAGGGCGCCATCCCTTGCCCAAGGAGATTTCCAAGCGCCCGCCTCCGATTTGCTGGGGAAAGTGGGGCATCGAGGGGACGGTGGAGGCCCCGGCAAACAATTCCTTGATACCTTTCTCGTCACTGGCTTCAAGCAGCTGGCGTACCGCTGAGAATGTAGCGCGTGTCTCGAAGGGGTTGCCGCCCCGGTGATCCCAGAAGCCGGCACGGGCGATGGTGATGTTTAGCGTAGTCTCACCCCAGACCATCAGGCCTTGAGTTCCATTCCCAATCAGGATCCCGGTATGCGTGCGGGGAAGTGGGAAATGCCAGGTTAGAATCGTGGAAGCGGATTTAGGGTGAATGCTACTAGTCATGTTGGATACTCCAAAAAGTTTTGCGCTGTAAGTTGCAAAAGCTAGGGAAAGCAGGAAACAAATTCAAGATCTGTTTGAAGGGGGTGCATAAGGACGAGAACTCCCGATCACAGATCGGTGCTACATTGAAAAAATACCTGACGGAACGACATGTAGCACCGCACTGTGTGCGGAATCTTTGGGCTGATTAATATTTATTGTAGGTGTCTAGAACTTGGACTATTTTTGATGATTGAGATTCATTTAAAAAGAAAGGCAGTGGCCCTTCGAGTCAGGGTCCTGACAATAGAAGATTATGACGATCAAATTTGCGGCTCTTTTCTGTGATCACCTGGTGTTGCAACGCGGTATCCGAGTTCCGGTCTGGGGATGGACTGGTTTGGCGGTAATAATGGCGGCCATGATGACGTGTAACGCACAAACCCCGGCTGCCGATGAGCGGGGGCTGTGGCAGGTTTGGGCGGCGAGTACCAACGCGGGTGGCGAGCATGCCGCTGTGGTGGCCTCTTGTAAGGCCTTCCGTGACAAAGCGCCTCAGGATCCCCTTGGGTGCGTGGCGGCGGGCTTGGAAGCGTGGCATCTCCTTAAAATGGGTGACACCAATGAGGCGATTGCGTTATTTGAGCCTCTGTCCGTTGTGCCAGCGAATGCGACCTATTTGCAAAAGGCGGGCGCGGAGATGGCGCGTAGCTGGCTGACCCGACTTGATCGGGAAAAGGTTCGAATCGCCCTTAAGAAAATCTACGCGAAAAATATCGAATTTCCTCCATCGCTGGAGGTGCTCAAAACCCTAAAGCCCGCTTTGGTTCCGGCGCTCACGGATCGCTGGGGCAAGCCGTGGGTTTACCGCTTGGAGAGTCCGATCAAAGGGATGACGGCTCAGCAATATGTTCTGGAGTCAGCCGGCCTGGGCGGAAAATCGGACTTGGCTAAAATGTTGGCTCTCCCGTATGCCGGCCAGATCACGCTCGATCCTGTTAGACTCTCGCCGGTAAGTGCGGATACGATCGAGTTTGCTACTCCTGACGGAAAATCTTCTTTCCTCCAAGAAGGAGGCGGTTCGGCGGGAATAACTTTTGCTTATCTGGGAACAAACCTGATTGTGCTGTCAGATGGAAACCATTGGCGTGTGGAGATAAAGCCGCAGCAATAAACAACGACAGGATCATGGGGAATGCTTATGAGAGTGGCTTATCCATGGAAAACCTAGATCAAATTATTTGTTAACGCGCGCTCACTTACTTAGCATCTCGAGAAGGCCACGGGTATCTGATAGGTCGGACAGGGCTACCATGGCGCCGGCTTCGCATAAGGCTTCAACCGAAAACTTACCTGTGGCCACGGCGATGGAGACCGCATTAATGGCGTGGGCTGCGGCAATGTCGTTAGGGGTATCTCCAATTAAAAAACGGGCCGTTATGGATTGGCCGGGTTTAAGACGAGCCTCCACCCGTTTGAGGGCAAGACGCGCGATCTCATTTCTATTGGCATGTTCATTGCCAAAGGCGCCCAATACAAAATGATGGTGAAGCTGGAACTGCCGCAGTTTGATCCAGGCGCACGCTTCAACGTTACCCGTGACAAGGCCTAAAACGATGTTCGGTACAGTGGAGAGGGCTTCGAGGAGTGGGCGAACGCCGGGAAATAAGGTCAACTCGGACTGATGGGCGGCTGCTTCAAGTGCGATGGGAAGTTGGATATGAAACCGGTCGAAATCAGCGGGAGTGAGGATGCGCTGGTGGCGCTCCATAACCTGACGAAGCACATCTAAATCCGTACTGCCTGCAAAACTAATTGTAGAAAGATCGTCATCGATGGCAAAGGTGGTTTTGAGAGCGCGAACAAAGGAGTCTTTCCCGATACCGCGCATATCGAGAAGGGTCCCATCAATATCAAAAAAAATAGCCGTGAGGGGCGGTGTCAGTTGGCCGTTGGCAGTGGGCAGCAAGTGGGACGCCGTCGGCAGAATGCCTACGCTCTTTTTTTTCATTCTGAATCCTGCCCTCTGTCTTCTGAATCCTGTAAAATCGTTCCGATCACTTCGCACAACTCCGTCATGGAGCTGAATGTCAGGTCCGCCTGATCCGGTGTGGCGGAGGGATTGACTAGGATCGTGTGGCAACCTGCGGCACGGCCGGCTTCGGTATCGGTGGGGGAGTCGCCAATCATCCAGGATTGGGCCAGATCGATGGAATGTTTGTGTGCCGCTTGAAAGAACATGCCCGGCTTGGGTTTACGGCATTCACAGCCCGCATCTCGCTCATGAATGCAGGTGAAGATATCGAGTAGATTTAGCCCATACTGCGCCTTAAGGGTGGCGCGTAGCCGTAGATGAATATCGTCCAGGGTCTCAAGGGTCATTACCCCGCAACCGGCGCCACGCTGGTTGGTGATGATAATGGCTACATAGCCCAATTCAGTAACGGTGCGGAGGATATCGACGAATTCAGGTAGGATATAGAAATCCTCCCAGCGCTCGACATAACCCGGCCCTGGCGATTGATTCACGATTCCATCCCGGTCAAAAAAAATGCACTTTTTCATGGTGACTTACGGCGTACCTCAAATGAAGTTTCTGCAAATATTTGGGAGCGTACCGAACCGACTCTGTAGGCGACGACTCTCAATTTATGATGCCCAATGGTCATGGTCGCAGGGTCGAGGGGCACTTCACTGGATTTACTGGAAGCTTGAAGTGTTTTTCCATCGAGTAGAAACACAAACCGGCTGAAAACATCACCGTCAAGAAAGGTGATGTTCGCACTGAGGGAGGTGCGTTGCAGGAGTACGTTATCGGTAAGCCCTTGGATTGTCATGCGTGATCGGGCGGCCCAGGGATTTGCAAGCGGTTCGCCGATGAACAGGCTTTGCAAAGGACAGCGAATGGATTGGATCAAGCTTTCAAGAATGGTGCAGCCCGCTACTTGATAGGAGAAGACTCGTGCATGCGGGAACTTCATCCAAATGGAGTAGGGTTCGGTCACTGTCCCCGCTGAGGCGGTGGCGCATGCCCGGATCCAGGCGGTGATTTTGGTTTGCTGGTTATTATCAAAGGCCGCACCGAAACTGGTGAGGTGTTCCGCGATAGCTCCCGGCAGAAAATGGAATAGGTTGTTTGTGATGCCTGGGATTTCAGCGGCGCCAGCCATGAGCCCGATCAGTTGGTCGGAATCATTTTTATTAGTAGGCGGCGTTTGAGCGAGGAGGGTGGCAATCCCCTGCGCATTCAACTCGCGGAGGGCAGGCCCAAACTCCCAGGCGCGGCAAAGTGTGCGGATATCGCTATTGGTTAAAATCAGCACCATGCCTTCCGGTCTAGTGCGATCGGACTTGAGGCCGGCTTTTAGGCACGCCATGATTTCTTCGAGGGTATTGCCGTTTTGTCCCATGTAGCCAAGCATCATACTGGGGAGCGGCATATCCTGTCCCAGCCAGGAACTCTGCACGTCTAGGGATTGAGCAGGGAATCCGGATAGGCGTGGAGTTTCAGGTCCGGCAAACAGGGGCGAGCAATAGGTTCCCCGTTCGACCAGAGCAGTGTCAGGAATCTTGTTTTTGAGAAACGTGAGTCCCTGAATGGAGAGGCTGGGGGGGCCTGCGATACGGATAGGAAAATCAACGGAGTAGACCCAGGCCAGAATATGGTCATCTAGTTCGCGTTCACGAATGCTTTGATTGGCCGGGTTCCATATTTTTGTGGTGAAGTCGGCGGGCGTTATTTCGAATATCGGGGTAGCAGGAAGATCTAGTGCTACGAAGTTTTCTTCCGGAATATCGCGCATGGCCGCGTACGCGCGGGCTATCTCCAGCGAGCGAGGCGAGTTGCGGTTTGCCAGCAACAGAACCTCGTGAGGTCCGAGCGCTAAAGCAGAGGATGCCAGTAGACAGTAGACAGTGATCAGTAGGCGACGGGCAGTGGGCAGACGGCAGCGGGCAGTGAGCAAAAAACGCGCCGTCTGACTTCTGTAATTCACAGGTACCCCCCTCATTCACTGCTCACTGCTTCCTGCCCACTGTCTTCATCAGCTGTTTTTTGGCAGCTCAATGGGGCAGGGCTTTATGTTCCAAACTTCTTTGGAGTATTCCATGATGGTGCGGTCAGAACTGAACTTACCCATATTGGCAATGTTCATTAGAACCATACGTGTCCACTTGTCCTCGTCTTGATAGGTCTCGTCCACCCGCTGCTGCGCTTGGATATAGGGCTGGAAGTCCGCCAGGTGCATATAGTGATCGCCGTGTTCCAGAAGGGTTTCCCGGATTGATCGATATAGGCCCGGCTGTTCAAGGTTGATGAAGTCACCGGACAGGTAGTCGATAATAGTCCGAATAGCTTCGTCACTGTTGTAATAATCCCACGGATGGTAGCCGGCTGCGCGCAAGGCCTCGACCTCTTGAACGGTCTTACCGAAGAGGAAAAAGTTTTCGGCACCCACTTCCTCGCGGATCTCAATGTTGGCCCCATCAAGTGTACCGATCGTCAGTGCCCCGTTGAGTGCGAATTTCATATTACCCGTACCGCTGGCTTCGGTGCCGGCCGTACTGATTTGTTCGCTCAAGTCACTGGCCGGAATGATCCGCTCGGCAAGCGAGACCCGGTAATCGCTCAGGAATACCACCTTCATGCGACCGCGTACGTCGGGGTCGGTATTGACCACGGCGGAGAGGTCGTTAATGAGTTTGATGATCAGCTTCGCCATGGCATAACCCGGAGCGGCCTTTCCACCAAAAATAAAGGTGCGGGGCAGTACGAACTTGTCGGGGTCTTTTTT
The DNA here is from genome assembly GCA_038330175.1 of Kiritimatiellia bacterium. Lineage (GTDB taxonomy): Bacteria > Verrucomicrobiota > Kiritimatiellia > CAIKKV01 > CAITUY01 > JAABPW01. The sequence continues at coordinate 15,517 of JBBQNS010000018.1, read as the reverse complement.
GATCTCGGTATAACGATGCAGGATGTGCAGGCAATTAAGCAATTGGCGCTTATACTCGTGCATTCGCTTAACCTGGACATCAAAGAGTGAATTAGGGTCAACCTCGACCCCATGTGCAACACGGATGTAGTCCGCCAGGCGGACCTTGTTATCGTGTTTGATCCGGCGTAATTCCGCCTTGAATTCGGCATCCTTGGTGTACCGCTCCAGCTTCTTGAGCTGATAGAGGTCCTTGATCCAGCCATCGCCGATTTTCTTGGTGATCAGGGCGGCGAGTGCAGGATTGCTCTTCAGTAGCCAGCGGCGTTGGGTAATCCCGTTGGTCATGTTGGTGAACTTCTGCGGCCACAGTTCAAAGAAATCCTTGAACAGGGTTTCCTTTAACAGTTCGGAATGCAGAGCCGCGACCCCGTTAACCTTGTGACTTCCGACGACAGCGAGATTCGCCATACGAACCTGCTTGTCGTTGCCTTCTTCGACCAGTGACATCCGACCCAGACGTTCATGGTCATTCGGGAATTTGTTCATGACCTGGCGCAGGAAGCGGCGGTTGATCTCGTAGATAATGGTCAAGTGTCGCGGGAGCAGGTCTTCGAATAGCCGGGTTGGCCATTTTTCGAGCGCTTCGGGCATGATGGTATGGTTGGTATAGCCGAACACACGGGTGGTAAGATCCCAGGCCAGATCCCAGTCCAATCCATTGACGTCAATTAGCAGGCGCATCATTTCGGCGATGCCCATGGCGGGGTGAGTGTCATTAAGCTGGATCGCTACTTTATCAGGCAACACGCGCCAATCGGTATTACTGACCCGGAAGCGACGCAGGATATCCTGCAGGGAACAGGAAACGAAGAAGTACTGCTGCTTGAAGCGCAGCTCGCGGCCTTGCTCGATGCGGTCGTTAGGATAAAGGATCTTGGTGATGTTCTCTCGCAGAATTTTTTGCTCATAGGCTCGGATATAATCGCCGTTATTGAAGAAGGCGAGGTCGAATTCCTCCGACGCCCGGGCTGTCCAAAGCCGCAGGTTGTTTACCGTGTTATTGCCGTATCCCGCGACAGGGAAATCGTAGGGCAAGCCGATGATGGTGTCGTGATTGACCCAGCGGCAGACCTGGCGGCCCTGGTCGTCCCGATCGTCTTTGACTTCTCCGCCGAAGTGGACTGGGTACTGGTATTCCGGGCGTTCGATATCCCAAGGGGTTCCGTCACGGAGCCAGTTGTCCGGTTCTTCGACCTGGTTCCCGTTGCGGAGCACCTGACGGAAGATGCCGTAGTCATAACGGATTCCGTAGCCGTAACCGGGGAGTTCGAGTGTGGCCATTGAGTCAATGAAGCAGGCGGCGAGCCGGCCGAGGCCCCCGTTACCCAGAGCGGCATCGCGCTCCAGATCACGCAGATAATTCCAGTCGAGCCCCAGTTCGGCCATCGCTTTCTGGACAATTTGATCAAGCCCGAGGTTGATGACGTTATTTCCCATGGCGCGTCCGATGAGGTATTCCAGGGATAGATAGTAAACGCGCTTAACGTTGCGTGCGGTGTAGGTCTGGCTGGTTTGCATCCAGCGCCCAATCAGGCGATCGCGTACCACCATTGCAAGGGCGATGTAGCGATCGCGGTCGGTCGCAGAATACTGGTCGCGTGCCAGCGTATAACGCAAATGGTTTTCGAAGCTCAATTTGATCGCTTCGACAGTGTCGAGTGTCCGATATTGACGCAAATCATCTGCTTGAGCGTTTCCTGATATCTTGGCGCCGGATTTGCTGGTTTTTTTCGAGTTGGTTTCAGTTTTAGCCATAATCATTCCCATTTCCTAATTCTCACAGTCCTAAAGCCGCCGATATTAGCGGAAAAGAAGGGGAGTGGCAAAGAACGAAATATTGAACGAAAATAATGAGCGTTGACGAGGCCCCGAGTCCAGATCCTCTTGTGGGAGGGGCGCTATGCGCCGCGACTTTTCATGCAGTGAAATGCCCCCTGTCTTTTTGCTTGGGCGTATATGACCTCCGTAGGGGTCTTACCTTGCGCCGGAAAATGCAATTTTAACAGAAGCTCACAAAGCCCACAAAGTGAAGAGATTTATTGCCGCCGACATGTCCGCCGAAGTCCGGTATAGCCGGACATAGGTGGAAGACGAAAATCCATAAATTCTTTGTGATCTTCGTGTGCTTCTGTTCAAACTCTTACACTCTTGCCTTTGTCATCCGCCCTGTGGCACCATCTTCATCCTTGAAAACGTTGTTTTATGCTGGTTTGAATGGGTGTGTGCCCGTACCACCTGAAAAACGATTTCTTGTCAATTAGAGGAGTCTTGTATGGAATTCAAAGTTGTTCAAAAAGAGTTGGAGCTCCAGTCCAGAGGTTGGATCCCTACGTTTCATGATGTATCCAAAGAAGTGTTGGATATTGTTGCTGCATCGGGGGTGAAAAATGGCACCTGCTGCATCTCATCACACCATACAACCTGTTCGGTGATGATACAGGAATGTTCGCATGACATGGACTCGTTTGACCTTGAGTATTTGCAGCACGATTTGCTGGATATTATGCGGAAAATGATTCCCGATTTTACCGAGGAAAATCAGTACCGCCACCCAGGTCCTATCCACGCTAAATTCGGGCGTTATGTCAATGAGCCAGGAAATTATACAAGCATGAATACAGACGGACACCTTCGCAGCGCCTTCTTTGGCCGTAGCGAAACCATGGCCATTAAGGACGGCCTTTTGGATGGCGGCGAGTTTGCACATATTTATTTTATAGATTGGGACCATGTCCGCGCTCGCCATCGCCAAGTCAATATCACCATCATGGGGACTTCAGATGACGTGGATGACCGCAAATGGAACAGTGGGAAAACCATCAATACGCTTCGTAAGTTCTCGGAATCAGAAAAAGCTTATATGCCTGAGTACGACTTGCAGCAGAAGCGTTAACCGAAAGAAGGGACTAGAAAGAAAATAGTGTATGAGTAAAGTAAAAATCAGGGTGCCTTTTTTTGAGACGAGTGTGAAAAACTACATCTATGGCGACAAGGTGCTGGAATTCGCCATGGCAGCGGATCAGGCGGCTGTCAAATATGATGTCGATGTGCTGTTCATTTCGCCCTATACCGAAATCCGCAGGATCCGAGAGCATTGTCCGCATCTCATTATTCTTGCGCCTTACATGGATACCCTCCGCCCGGGACGCGGTATGGCCGACGTGCTGCCAGAAGCACTCAAAGCAGCAGGAGCGCAAGGCGTTGTCATTAACCATTGTGAGCGGCCTATGACCTTATCTGCCATTAAGCGGACCATCGATCGTGCCAATGAGTTGGATATGCTGTCATTTGTCTGTGCCGATACGATTGAGGAGGCGAAGGCGGTTGCACAGTTGCATCCGGACATCATCAATCCGGAACCCACAGAGTTGATCGGCAGTGGTAACGCTAGCGACATGAGCTATGTCCGGCAAGCTATTCAAGAGGTCAAAGCTGTTGATAAAAATATCATGGTAGAACAGGCTGCAGGGATTACCACAGCTCAACAGATTTATGATTTTATTATGGCTGGTTCCGAGGCGGCCGGTTCGGCAAGCGGCATATTAAAATCCTCAAAGCCTCTTGAATTGCTTGACGAGATGGTCAGCTATGTCAAGAAAGCGCGTGAAGATCTAATCAAGTTGGGACGTTTGTAAGGAAGAGAAAGGGAAAGATATTATGGTCTACAGAGAAGCATTTAAAATCATGTCCAATGATAGAATCACCACTTTTCACAATGTAACTGCAAATACTAACGAGATTATCCAACGGTCGGGTATTAAAAATGGCATTGTGGTGGTTTACTCCCATCATACAACGTGTTGTGTGATCACTCAGGAAGCTGCCTTTGATGTTTCAATGACGGGGCTTGAGACACTGCAACAAGATTTTGTCGATGCATTTGACAGCATCATGCCGGTTTGCACAAAAGAAGGTCTATATCTGCATCCAGGGCCCAAAGCACTTGCTTTTGCCCAGGAGCACGGTGAAGACGCGCGTGGCTGCCATAACACCGACGCACACCTGCGCTCAGCCCTTGTCGGCAGGAGTGAAACAATTGTTTTAATTGATGGGAAGATGGACCTTGGCCAATTCGGGTACATTTATTTTATCGATTTTGACAAGACCCGCGCCAGGGAGCGTACGGTTCAAGTTCAAATTATTGGAGAGTAATTCAATAAAACGATATGAAAGCACAAAGTTTGGAAGCGGCAAAACAAGCATTCTTAACGGAGTCCGAATGCCTGAAGGACGCGTTTTCGTACATAGATGAAGCCCAATTTGCACAAGCTGTGAAGGTTCTCGCTGTGGCACCCAGAATTGCCGCCAGCGGTTGCGGTCATACAGGTATCGCTTGCCAGCACTTTGCGCATTTGATGTGCTGCATTGAGCGGCCTGCTCGATTTATTTCACCTTCCGAGGCTATACATGGCGCGACCGGTTTTGTGCAAAAAGGTGATGTGATGTTGCTGGCGTCACGTGGGGGAAAAACAGCTGAACTGTTGCCCGTCATGGAAATCTGCCACAAAAAAGGCGTAACGCTGATTGCCGTGACGGAGAACAGCTCTTCTCCTTTGGCGCAAGGCGCAGATATCATGTTGAAAATGCATGTTACCAGGGAAACCGATAAATTTAATACGCAGGGCACCACCAGCAACACCCTGCTCAATGCGTTGTTTGATGCCTTGCAGGCCGCGCTTATAGAAGAAACTGACTATCAGCTTGAGCAATTTGCGCTGATTCACCCCGGCGGCGCGGTTGGGGATAGGTTGAATAACCCGTAAAGGAACCAAAAAACGTTATGAGCACATTGCAAGAGATGAAAGTGGGTGTGGTGGGAGCGGTGGGGCGGGGTGGTAGTTTTTCGGCCGGATTCAAGGCCTGTGGAGCACGGATCCATGCGGTCTGTGATACCAATGCGGAAAAAATCGAGGAGGCGCGCCAAAACCTGAACGCGGTGGAGTCCTATGCTAACTTTGAGACCATGCTGGAGAAATCCGATATCGATGCCGTGGTCGTGGGTACGCCCATGCAACTGCATGTGCCGATGAGCATTGCGGCGCTCAAAGCAGGCAAGCATGTAATGAGTGAAGTCACGGCCGGCGTCTCCGTGAAGGAATGCAAGGCACTGGTCAAGGCGGCCCGCGCCAGCAAAGGCATCTACATGATGGCCGAAAACTACTGCTATATGGAAAGCAATGTGCTGATTCGCGATCTCGTGCGCCGTGGCCTGTTTGGCGAGGTGTATTATGCAGAGGGCGAATACCTGCACGACCTCAAGGATCTCAACGAAATCACGACATGGCGTCGCCGCTGGCAGGCCGGTGTCAATGGCGTCACCTATGGCACACACTCTCTGGGCCCCATCCTTCAGTGGTTTCCTGGCCAGCGTGTCGTATCGGTCTGTGGCGCCGGCGGTGGGCAACATTACACGGATCCGCGCGGTGACGCCTATGAGACCGAGCAACCTGCGGTCATGCTCTGCAAGATGAGCAAGGGCGGTCTCGTCAAAATCCGGGTCGATATGCTCTCCAATCGGCCTCACAACATGACCGGCTATTCCCTCCAGGGAACGGACGGATGTTACGAGTCCGGTCGGGGATTCAAGGACGAGAACAAGGTCTGGTTGCGATCCCTCTGCAAGGACGCCAACGAGTGGCGGGGCTTGTCCGAGCTCGCCTCCGAGATGCTGCCGGAATGGTATGTGAAAGGCAAGGAAGAGGCCATGAAGGCGGGCCACGGCGGGGGTGACTACTTCGAGATTTTGGACTTCATCCGCGCGGCGAAGGGCGAAGCGCCCAACCCGATCGACGTTGATGCCTCCATGGACATGAGTTTACCTGGACTGATCTCTCAGCTTTCGATCGAGAAAAAGGGCAAATGGATAGAGGTACCGGATTCACGCACGTGGTGAGCCGGGAACTCTTGAGGTGATTGTTTTTGGCAACCATCGCACTTTGGTGCCGCTTATGCTGCCGTCTGGACTAACCTATGACGAGACGGTTCACGTGTATAACCGTGCTGCGGCTTCGTCAGCTGTCGCTGCGGGCGTCCGATTCTTGGATATGAGCGAGGCGCTTTTGCACCCCGATATCCCTTACACGCGGCTACTCGCCGACGATGGGGTGCATCTGAGCGAAATGGGGCAGGAATGGTATGCGCGGATTGCCGCCACCGAGTTGCAGCGTTTGTTGGCGACGGCGGCTTTGCCTGAATTGAATGGCTAGCCGCCTTGGGGTCCTGAGGGACGCCAGTGGCTTAGAATCTCGTCTTTTGATAAATAATCTCTGATTTCGGTCTATTATCGATGTTGCTGTTGGCCAATCGAAGGGTGTATTTTCATGTTTATAACAAGCCTGTCATATAAACGTCAGGCAAATAAAGGAAGCGCGCTGATGAAGAAAGTAAAAGAGGCACCACGGGTTTTTAACACAGACAAGCGGATACGGCTCGGAATTTTCGGGTTGGGCCGCGGGATGAACTTTTTTGAGACCTGCAAATTCCTCAACATCGATGTTGTGGCAGGCTGCGATTATAATGAGCATATGCGGGCCAATTTCCTGGCTCATAATCCTGGCGCTTTTGTGACGGCTGATGCCGATGAATTCTTGAAGCAGGATTTTGATGCGGTCTTGCTGGCGACCTTTTGTCCGTCGCATGCCGACGATGCCATCAAGTGTCTTCAGGCGGGTAAGCATGTGCTTTCCGAAGTGACTTCGTTCTTTACCATGGCTGAAGGTGTGCGGCTGGTGGAAGAAGTCGAGAAGCGCAAACTGGTTTATAATCTGGCCGAGAATTATCCCTTCACTGCAACGAATATGTGGGTGGCCAATCGTTGGAAGGAAGGCCTGTTTGGCGACCTTATGTATGCCGAATATGAATATGTGCATGAGTGTCGGATGTTGGCCTACACCTACATTGATGGGAAGCCGGTGCAGCCGGGTCACAATGTGCACAACTGGCGCAGCTGGTTCAATTTCCACTATTACTGCACCCACTCACTGGGTCCGGTCATGGTGATTACCGGGACGCGGCCTACGATGGTTGAAACGTTCCCCTGCAAGTTGCAGATTCCGGGCTACCTTGGCAAAAAAGGCGAAGGCAATGGATCCATGACGCCGTCGCTGATTCAGATGAGCAATGGCGGTGTCGTGCGTAACCTGATGGGTGCGTCGACCAATGATAGTCATAATCAACGGATTTGGGGCACGTTGGGTTCGTTTACCATAGGGCATGACGGAGTCAAGTTGCGCCTGGGCGGATCCGGTGGATCACCCATGATGAATGTCAATCCCCAGTGGGAAGGACTTGGCGAACTCGCGGCGGGTACAGGGCATGGCGGCGGTGACTTCTGGACACTCTACTATTTTGCCCGTGAAATCTTTACAGGCGAGAAAGGCCCGTTCGATATCTACGGCGGTTGCGATGTCACCATTCCCGGCATTCAGGCGCTGCGCAGTTCTCTTGAAGGCGGCAAGCCCATGGAAGTTCCGGATTTCCGGAAGAAGGCGGATCGCGATCGTTATCGTAATGATGATTGGCAGTTGGTGCGGTATGACGTCAAGCGGGGCGTCTTTGGCGGTGCCAAGTTGGATGAGAAAGCGTCTCGCTTCAGCACCACCATGAAGGACATGGTTATCTACGCGCCGGTATATCGTGCCTACGCGGACTGGAAAAAAGTTCAGGCCTCTATGTCCAATCAGATGGAATTTATACCGGTGGCTGAGCGGTTGTTGACCTCGTATGCCCAATTGGTTGCGACCTTCAAGGATGCCCGTGCGATTGTGAATGCCTATCCAAAGTCGGATGGCGCCCGTGTGCTGAAGGAGATGCTGGTGTTGGGCGATGAGGAGAAGGTGTTGGCGCCAAGCTTCCTGCCGGCCCTGAAGAAGGACGTCGCTGCGCTGCGAAAAAAATATAATGCTGCCGATGATGTCCTGCAGGGCTTTAAGGTCTCGGCGCTCTTGGAGAATCGGGAAAAAATCGCGGCTGTTAAGTATCCTGCTAAGAGTGTTTCTTTTGGGAAAGCCATTTATGACGGAAGCAATAAGTTCCTAGACATCCGCCCCTGTTATAAGGATAAGCCCAAGGCGGGGCTTGTCTATGGGAAGATGGTGCATGAAGCCAAAAAAGCGGGCGCGGGAGTGGTGAGCATCGGTGCGGATGGTCCGTATAAGGTCTTTTTAAATGGCAAGGCTATTGGTTGCAAGGCTGATGCAACGAACCCCATCACGTCACATGTCGGGGATTATAAAGTTACTTGGAAAAAAGGCAAAAACGAGATTGTGATTGCTGTCGACACAAATAAGGGCAGTGCCTGGGGCTTTATGCTCACAAGTGTAAAATAATAATGTTCATTTTGACGTGGCAGGCGGCGCTTAGGCGCCGCCTTTTTTGGGGTATGACACATGGGTAGGCTAGGCAGACCATTACCTGATAACAGGCATGTCTTGATGTAACTTGAGGGCAGTGGCGGTGGGACTTCAGGGAACAGTAGGCAGAGGCATGATGCAGATCAGGCGATGGTCGAATCGGCTGGCTTTTATGTAGCCAAAGTTGAAGATGTCCGATGACTGGATGGAGCCTCTGAAACTTTTGAAAAACGGGCATACAGATTGGCCGCTTGTTGAACAAGTGAGGGCGGGGGATGACCGGGCTTTTGACGTGCTTATGGAACGGTACAAACGGCCCATCCTGAGCTTTGTCTTTAGAATTATCGGCGACGAGACGGAAGCGGAAGATGTGGCTCAAACTGTATTTGTCCGAGCCTACCAGAGTATGTGTCGACCGGGTTTCCATCAAGCAACCGGGCGTTCTCAACCTGGCTTTTTCAAGTCGCTCGTAACGCTGCGATCGATTGCTTGCGACGGAGAAAACGGCACCCTGCCGACTCGCTTTCGGTCATTGATGACGATGGCGGGTCTTTAGCCGGTATAGGAAGAACTCCGGATCAACAGGCGAGCGCCCATGAAATCGGTGAGGAGATCGCCGCGGCTGTGGCGCTTCTGCCGGAGGATCAGCGCATGGCTCTTGTGCTCACTGAATACGATGACTTATCGCATGCTGAGATTGCGGCCCTGCTGAAGAGTTCGGAGAAGTCCGTTGAGTCGCGCCTTTACCGCGCCCGTCAGTTCCTGCGTTTGCGGTTGGCGCATCTGCTGAAATAGGTTGTGTCAGCAACCGCCAGAGCCGGTTGCGAGTGGTAAAAAAAATATATCCATAATCCTCACAACGTTCACAATCTGGCTGAGGAGCGGAGCGACGATAGCCAGGATTGTGGGATTGTGTGGTTGTGCCGTGTATTCTATCGGATTTCAAGAGTCGTTACGATGGCTCTGCCAATGGCGGCGAGGTCGTGAGTCGACATGGCTTCAAGCCTGGACTTGAGGCGGTGCTTGGCTACTGCTCGGATCTGATCAACCACAGCAACCGCTGGCTGGCCTTGACAGGTCACGGGGACAGCGATGGGGGGATGGGGTTTGGCCGCCGTGGAGAGTGGGATCACGACGACCGTTCGCCGCAGCCGGTTCAGCGTGTCGTGCGTAAGCACCACACACGGTCTGGTCTTCTTAATCTCTGCGCCCTGAGTCGGATCGAGAGACACCCACCAGACATCTCCGCGAGCAACGACCGGATCACTCATTCTGCCACCCCGTCCTCAAATGCTTGCCACTCGTCAACCTCTCTTTCGAGCGCCTTGTCTCGATTCGCCGCCCTGCATGCTGCGGCGAGCACGTCCTGGTGTTCCGACAAGACGCTTTCCAGCAGCTGGGTGACAAGGCGCGACCGTTGCCGCGGTGGTATTGCCACTTGAAAACGGTGCGCAACTACATCAGGGATGGATAGTGTTAATCTCATGGGAACACTGTACGCATTATGACTTATGTATGTCAATCATTTCTGCTGGCAGAACATCGCAAATCAGCGGCGCGGTTTACCGCGTACGCTGGATTTGTCTGGTTGGGCGGCTCCTATGACGCCCATTTCATATCGAGCTTCCGATCGCATTCTATTCCAATCGGGCACCGGCCCAGGCGGCGTGGTCGCTGTTACAATTGTCGCCGGCATCGGTTACCACCAAGCGGAGCGCGGTGGCTCCGGCGATATCAACATCGATCTCCCTGATTGCCCCACCTCCGCGCAGGCTGCCGCTGTCGTAGATTTGTTGCCACGTCCCGTTGCGGCGGACGGATACCCGGAACACGACAGAACCGCGATCCTGAACGGTGTCTTCCACCCCGACGGTCGCCTTGAAACGGTTCACCCTTGCCAGACCGCCTACCAGGGAGAACTCCGCATACCCGCTGCCGCCTTCAGGTTTCTCACCCGGATGCACGAGGATTCCGGTCGGGAACACCTTGCCCCGGAGTGAGATGGGGCGCCCGTCCATGTTCATGTTCAGTCTGGGCGGGCAGTAGCCATCGCTAGCAACCACGGGCAGGAGGCTGACAGGCAGCGGCTGGGTCGGTCCGAGATCGTAAGCCGTGTAGGTTGCCTCCACCGTTCCGCTGCGTTGATCGCCGACAAAGGCCACGGCTCGAAGCGTACATGACGATGTCACCACCAGCGGCGGCGCGTATGAGGGCGATTCCCTCGTTGGTTCCGTGCCGTCAAGGGTGTACCGGATGACGGCACCCGGAGTCCGGCATGACAACGCAACGGTAAGGCTGTCGACAAACACCCCCCCTCGCGGGATCGGGGTGGTTGGGGGAACAACCGAACGGTACGGGGCGACAACCAGTCCGATCCGTTCGAATGGAATGGGCTTGAATCCGATCGCGTAGGCCGGCGAGGCAGCGCGCAGACGAAAGCTTTTTGGCGGCTTGTCGTCGAAAAGGGGATCCTGATCGACCAGGTTGTTAGTCATCGTGATGTAGGGACGAGCCGCGTCTTCAATGTTGTCCCACCGGCCTCCGAAGGAAACGTTGCGCGCAACGACATTGCCCTTAGGTGCGGCTGGGTCGTCGTCCAGAATATTCGCAAGCTTCGGGTAGCGCTTCCGCCATAGGTCGGACCTGTATGGCATGGCATTCAGCCGCGTCTTCATGGTGGCAAGGTCGCTTGCCCAGCCCATAGCCCGAGCGTCGATATGCAGGGACGGTTCGCAATCCACAAAGAGGTTGTTCTCGACGATACAGTCGCGCCCGCCGCCGATGAAAGCGGCTTGTGTAACCCGGTAGAAAACGTTCCCGTAGATTATTGTGCCGCTGAACATATCGTCCAGATAGATACCAACGCTGCCCCGTCCCTGGAACCCAGTGATGTGGTGAAGGTAATTATGCCGAATGACGGTCCCTCGCATCGTCCAGTCACGCCCGGCGTAAACGGCCCCGGCATCGTTGGATTCTCGGCAGACATTGTATATCTCGTTGAATTCAATTAGGTGATTGTTGCCGTTGAATTCAATGGCCATATGGGGGGCGTCATGGATCAGGTTGTGCGTAGCCCGGTTTCCGACACCGGCAATCGAAATAGCGGCCTGATACGTACGATTCCAACGGCCGTAATGATGGATATGGTTGTTGTCGGCAAAGTGCCCGGCAGGAGTCAGCGTCTTGCGACCGATGCCGCTGTCGCCTCTCTGATAAATACCGTCCCCATTTAGGCCGATGCCGCCGTTGCCGACCTGGTAGATGTCGCATCCGACCACGCCGTTCTCGGCGCCACCCTCGATCTTCACGGCCCAGCCCCCCAGGTTTCTGAGAACACATCCCGCGATGCGCGCATGCGAGCCGTCCTTGATCGCAATGGCCGTGCCACGGGCGGCCTCAAAAATCACCCCCTGAAACGTCACGTGCGAAACGTCTATAAAACGCACAAATGTGTCCAATACGGAGACGACCGCCCGTCCTTCCTCAATAGGCGTAGGTGGCCAGAAGTAGAGAATGCTGGTCTCCCGATCCAGATACCATTCGCCTGGCGTGTCGATCTCCGCCAAAATGTTCAGCGCATAGAACCATTGGCCAACACGGTAACCGTAGCCGTGGTAAGGCGGCGAGACGGAAATGATGCGCCGTTCGGCATCGATGGATTCCACTTTCTGTCGTTCGTCGGACCAATCCCAAAACCAGTAGCCGTGGACCCATATGTCCTTTTCTCCGGCCCACCGTTTCGGCCGGTCGCCCTCGTACATGAACTTGCCGGTCTTGCTGCCCTTGGTGCCTCGCACGTTGACTGTGTCGGGCTCGACTAAACCGGTAATCCTGATGAAACCCTCATTGGGCCACCGCGCCAGAGTCATCGGCTTATCCGCGAAAAAAAGCTCCAGTCCGCCGCCCTTAACTTCGCCGTAAGCGGCGACACCGAGCGCCTTCAGATCGGCTTGGACCACCTTGCCGCGCGCCTCAGGGGCTAAACGCGCCAGAACCGCCTCGTCAGTCACGGGTTTCCATCCTGTCACGACTTTCCCACCAACAATCCGAACCTCCTCGCCGGGTCGTCCGCGCCAGACCACCGGTTTCTGCTGGCTGCCCGAATCCGCCGCCGTCAACTCGAACGGCTTCTCGCACTCATACACCCCGCTGCCGAGCCAGACGGTTACTTCCCGATCACGGGTGAACTGGCGTGCAACATCACGGGCTCTCTCCAGACTTTGGAATGGATGAGCCTTGGTTCCAGCGTTGGCATCGTTGCCTGTTGGCGACACGAATAGCTCTGTTTTCTCGCAAAAAGCTGGAGTTGTAGAGGCAATGCCCATGAGTAGTAGGACCGCGAGTGATTTCATATCTTCAATTCTGGTATATCCGTAGCGCCCAACGCCGCAGGTCAGGCGCGCTGTAAAGCGTCGCTCGCGCCTGCTGGTTCGGCATGTTCGGTGTCTGTAAATGCTTCAACAATCGCCACGGCATTGTGCGTGGGCGTTTCCGGCTGCAAGGGTTTCGCTGGAGCTAGTATGAAACCGCCGCCCTTGCTCATTTCCCTCTTGAGTCTGGCAACTTCACTGCGGATGGCTTCGGGAGTGCCAAAAGGAATCGTGCTTTGACTTCCGAGACATCCCCAGAAAGTGATCTTGTCACCCCATCGCTGCTTGAGTTCATAAGGGTTCATTCCCGCCGCTTCCGGCTGCACGCTCTCCAGAACATCGAGTCCGATCTCGATGAGGTCGGGAATAATGTCGGCAACCGAGCCGCAGGAGTGGGACATCACGATCTTACCGTGTTGATGCACCGCTTCGTAAATCTTTGCCCACCGTGGCTTGAGAAACTTGCGCCATCGATCCGGACCTAGGATTACACCTCTCTGGTCGCCCCAGTCGTCGCCAAAAAGAATGCCGTCAATGGGCAAGTCGGCCGTGTATTCCACGAAGCCAAGATAGAGATTCGTCAGGCGATCCAGAACCTCCTCGAAGAAGTCCGGTTCCGCGACCGCATCCATGAGAATGTTTTCAAATCCCCGGAGATTCCAACTTCTCTCGAACAATCCCCATCCAAGATTCCCGATCAGAAAGCTCTCCTCAGATGCTCTGCAGGTTTTTACAGCCGCTTCTTTCCACACAGGACGGAAGAACGATTCCGGCGTCGGAAACGTGTAACCCTCGAAAGACGGTTCGGCCAACGGCGGCTTTTCAAGGTGCCATGGGCGCACATCCTGCCGCCAGATGCCGCCGTAACCGTCGAGAACGTATTTCTCGTCAATTTGTTGCTTGGGGTCTGTATCGACTGCACCGACACCAACAATGTACGGAGTGAGGCGTCTGCGCCAATCTGGACCGCCATAATACTCATCAAGTCGCTGTCCCACCGATTCCTCAAAAGGCAGCGTATATGGAACAGTAACGGTTTCCTCGTGCCGGATTTGAGCCAAAATTACTTCTCGTGGTTTTATCATGTAATCCTTCCGCCAACGTTGCGGCTCACTGACGACGAACCCGACAGGGTGAGGCGTACAGTGCGGCCGCTGGTTGTGTGCCGGGTATGCCCGGCTGTTTGTCGGTGCGCTCCGCGAGCGTACCAAATTTCAAATACGCTTCAAGTGTAAACGGAAGGCGGTTACGAAATCAAGGAGTTAGTCCGACCCCAGGTAGGCAATGCCAAAGGGTAGCGGAAGGCAACTGTATCCCCGTGAGGGGAGCGGGAAGAAGGCCGGAAGCGAAAACGCGGGCCGATCGTATAGAGAAGCGGATAGGAGGCGGGGTGCATGGGACGAGGGTGCAACACAATCCAAAGTCCTCCAGTTGCTTTAGGTGCATCACGTAGATCCGACGGCTATGCGTTGAAAACAGCAGGGAACACCCCGGGAGATCCGCCCGACGCCCCGCAAGGGGAAGGCAAGTCGCAAGGCAAGCCCGACGGGAGGCGGAAGTCAGCAGAGGGCGTAGTAGTCGAAGGGAACGAGCCGGGGGGCGGGGACGCTCCGTGTAAACGAAGAGACCGGAAGACTCACCGCGACAAAGGCCCGAACGGTGGGCGGTGCCGAATGGCTCCGCAAAGTGCAGGGACAAGTAAACGGAAAGGCAGTATGAAGACAATGCAGATGCAGATGGACTTGGGCGGGGCGGCTTCGAGCCGTACCGACCGGAGCCGCGATGAATTCATAGCGGCCCGGCTCGCGGAAAGTCCGACAGGAGAAGAACGACTCATGGAGGCGATCTGTGAGCGGGAGAACATGCTCAACGCCCTTAAACGGGTAGAGAGCAACAAAGGGGCTCCCGGTGTGGACGGGATGAAAACCGGACAACTCCGCCGCTATCTGCGGAGACACTGGGACAAGATCAAAAGCGCCTTGCTTAACGGCACGCATCAGCCGCTGCCGGTGCGCCGGAAGGAAATCAAAAAGGAAGATGGCGGCGTCCGTCTCCTTGGGATTCCGACGGTGCTCGACCGGCTGATTCAGCAGGCTGTGGCGCAGGTGCTGACGCTTCTCTGGGATCATACCTTCTCAGAGTACAGCTACGGGTTCAGGCCGGGAAGATCGGCTCAAATGGCGATTGAAACGGCCAGAAAGTATGTGGAGGACGGCTATACCTACGTCGTGGATATTGACCTGTCGAAATTTTTCGACCGGGTCAACCATGATCGGTTGATGTCCAGGCTGGCTACGCGAATTCAGGACAAGCGGGTGCTTAAACTCATCCGGGCGTACCTGAACAGCGGGGTACTGGTCGGTGATGTCATTGAGCAGGCAAAAGAGGGAACGCCGCAAGGCGGACCGCTCTCGCCGCTGTTAGCCAACATCGTACTGGATGAACTCGATAAAGAGCTGGAAAGGCGGGGTCTTCGGTTTGTACGTTACGCTGACGATGTGGCGATATACGTACGAACGCCAAAGGCGGCGGAACGGGTGAAACGTTCGGTCAGCCGCTTTATCACCGGCAGACTCAAGCTGGTGGTCAATGAGGAGAAAAGCGCAGTCAACAGGCCGTGGCACAGCAAGTACCTCGGTTTCCGTATCACGCGCTTCATGGGAAAGACGCGCACTGGCATCCACGAGAAAAGCCTTTGGCGATTCCGTAAGCGGGTGCGCGAGATCACGGCCCGCGAAAGGGGCCGGAGTCTGG
>JBBQNS010000017.1:0-48137 GCA_038330175.1 Kiritimatiellia bacterium | reverse complement strand
GGTCACAGCCCCGGGAACGGATTGGAGTGGTTCCGTCCATTTACGCGCCGTTACCACCACCGTTTGGACTTCAGTTGTCTGGGCATAAACGAGGGGATCTGATTGGAAATAGAGCCCAAATACCAACGAGCTGAACAAA
The DNA here is from genome assembly GCA_038330175.1 of Kiritimatiellia bacterium. GTDB lineage: Bacteria > Verrucomicrobiota > Kiritimatiellia > CAIKKV01 > CAITUY01 > JAABPW01. Next base: position 47,998 of record JBBQNS010000017.1, on the reverse strand, counting down.
ATCAGGCGCACGAATTTTTTATGAAATTTCATGAGGTCATTCAAATAGTCTAATAGTGCTTCAAAATCAAACCGAAATGCGGGATACTGAGAAGTCGAAAGTGATTCCGCATGAACACGCGCGCAAACAATTTGAATAAGGAAAAGTTATGAATCAAAAAAAAGGTTCTGCCATTTTGATCGGACTGGTGCTGGGCTTCGTCACGGCCTCTCAAATCTTAGCTGCAAACCAGAAGGACTGGCCCCAGTTTCGGGGTTCGAGTCAGGATGGAATCGCCAAAGAGGCGCAATGGAATCCTCACGCGCTGACAAACGGCAGCAAAATCGCTTGGAAGGCTAATGTCAGCGCCGGCTATTCTGGCGTATCCGTGTCAGGCGACAAGATCTTTACGATGGGAAATAAGGATAAAAAAGATACCGTATATGCCTTGAACTTCAAAGATGGCACCGTCATCTGGCAATACGCCTATCCTTGCGGCGCCGGAGGCTATGCAGGCCCCAGAGCCACTCCCGCTACTGACGGCAAATGGGTTTACACCTTGAGCCGGGAAGGCCATGTGTTCTGCCTGAACGCGGATACCGGCGCGGTTAAATGGCAAAAGAATATCATCGAGGAATTCAAGGCCGGCAATCTTCAGTGGGGTCTGTCCGCCTCCCCCGTTATCAAAAACAATATGCTCCTGCTCAATGCCTCTGAATATGGGATTGTGCTGGACCGTATGACGGGCGAAAAAATCTGGGCGAGTCCAGCAGGCACCGGAGGCTATGCCGCGCCGGTTGTGTATTCTGCCGTAAAAACAGAATGTCTGGCTGTGTTTGGCGCCAAGGCGCTTTACGGCGTAGAGTTGAGTTCCGGCAAGAAACTTTGGTCCAGTCCCTGGACCACCAGTTATGATGTTAACGCCGCAGACCCCATTCCCCACGATGGAAAAATCTTTATTTCTTCCGGCTACAACAAAGGCGCCACCGTTATCGACATCAGCGGGCCTGAACCGAAAAACGTTTGGACCAGCTCCGTAATGCGAAACCACTTCAGCAGTTGCGTACTGATCGACGGGTTCCTCTATGGGATCGACGGAAATACAGGCAATGGTTCCCTGAAGTGTATTGATTTTGCTACCGGCACCGAGAAGTGGTCGAAGAACCTGGGGTTTGGTTCACTCACCGCAGCGGGCGATCAGTTGATCTTTCTGAATGAAAAGGGAGAATTATTTGTCGTCAAAGCCTCTCCTACCGCATTCGAACTGATCGCTTCTGCTGGAAAAGTTCTTGAGAAAACCACTTGGACAGCCCCTGTGTTGTGTCGCGGCCTGATCTTCTGTCGGAATGACAAAGGGGATATCATCGCGTTGGATGTGAGTAAATAAATTCGTGACTGGTAAAGCGTATAAAGAATTCTTTGCTCTGCTCGCCGTAGTGGCCGCGGGGATCGCCGTTTCTGCCATATTGCTCGCTTGGTGGCGTGGCCCCGCTGAGACGCCCTTGATTTCCCGCCGGCTGCCACTTGCGAGTGAGCTCCCTAATGCCTCCGCCATGGCGGCCAAGGATTCAGAGACGATCCGGATCGGCGAACAATTTGCGTCCTTCCAGGGTGTCCCCGGAAAACTCACAGGCGCCTGGCCCGGCTTTCGCGGAGCCCACCACGACAACATTGCCCCGCCTCAGGAAAAGATTGCTGAAAAATGGCCTGCGGGTGGCCCGCCCGTTTTGTGGACGGTTGAACTGGGCGAAGGCTATGCCGGCCCCGCCATTCTGAATGGTAGGGTGTACCTGCTGGATTATGACGCCAAGGAAAATGCCGACTCACTCAGGTGCTTTTCAATGGACGATGGCCGTGAAATCTGGCGACGTTGGTACAAGGTGCATATCAAACGCAATCACGGGATTTCCCGTACCGTTCCTGCCGTTTCTGATGATTTTGTCGTATCGATGGGCCCCCGCTGTCACGTCATGTGTGTTGATGCCCAAACAGGAAAATTCCGATGGGGGCTGGACCTCGAGAAAGACTGGGGCACCACCGTGCCCATGTGGTATACGGGGCAGTGCCCGCTCTTGATTGATAATCAGGCCATCATTGCGGTAGGCGGGAAAGTGTTACTGATGAGTATAGATTGCGCCACCGGCAAAATATTGTGGCAGACCCCCAATCCTGAAAATTGGCAAATGTCGCATGCTTCTGTCACCCCCATGGAATGGCAGGGCAAGAAAATGTATGTCTATGCCGCCATCGGGGGAATTATAGGCGTGTCGGCGGAAAAAGGCGAAGAAGGGAAAGTTCTGTGGCAAACGATCCAATGGAAATTTCAGGTAATCGCCCCCTCCCCGGTCCCTCTGGAGGATGGCCGCTTTCTTGTCACCGCCGGTTACGGAGCGGGCAGCGCCATGTTCCAGCTGACGCAAACCGTCGGTTCGGTTGTGGCAAAGCTGGATTATAAATTAGATAAAACCGATTTTGCATGTGAACAACATACCCCTATCTATTACCGGGGCTTTCTCTATTCGATCCTGCCCGCCGACGCCGGCGGGTTTCGAAAACAAGCCGTCTGCATGAACCCCAACGGAAAAATCATGTGGAGAAGCGGGGCCACGGAGCGCTTCGGCCTAGGCCCATTCATGATCGCCGATGACAAATTGCTGCTTCTCGAGGATAATGGCTCATTAACCATGATCAAAGCCTCTGCCACAGGTTATGTTAAACTCGCACAAGCCAAGGTTCTTGACGGTAAGGAAGCTTGGGCGCCCATGGCCTTGGCTGATGGTCGGCTTCTGGTCAGGGACTATGGCCAAATGAAGTGCCTGGATCTAAGAGGGAGGCAATGATGAAAACATTCTTTTTATTAATCCTGATTATTGCTCTGGCCGCCACGGGCGTAATTTTATGGCAAATGAACCCCTGCGGTAATTGCAGTCCTTCTAACAAAGAGTGTCAGTACGACCTTATGGCAATCAAGAAAACCGACACCAACTTGCTTCTCCGCACCCATACGCAATGGATCAAACCATCTCTTTCAAATCTGACCGCTCTGGTAGTGGATCGCTCCGACCGCATTATCGTGGGCTCTCTATACGCCATCGAAATCCTGAGCGCGCAGGGCACGCACATTACCACGCTCCCTCTCAACGAGCCCGTTCGGTGCCTTACCGTCTCTGCGCAGGGTGATATTTTTGCTGGATTCAATGACCACATCGAAGTTTTTGATCAAGCGGGTATCCGTAAAATGGTTTGGAAAAGTCCCGATCCCAAAGCCATGTTGACGTCTATTGCGGTTTCCTCCACTCACGTCTTCGCGGCCGATTGTGCCAATCGAATCGTATGGCGTTTTACGCTAACAGGTGAACCCGACGGCCAGATCGGGCACAAAGATCAGGTTCAACGCAAAGAAGGGTTTGTGGTTCCCAGCGCTTTCTTTGATTTGGCATTGGCCGCAGACGGATCAATCTGGGTTGCCAACCCCGGCGTGCATCGACTCGACCATTTTACAGCTGAAGGGGTGTTTCTTAATTCGTGGGGGCATTTCTCTATGGATGCCAAAGGTTTCTGTGGATGCTGCAACCCCTCGAATATGGCACTCATGCCGGATGGCGATTTTATCACCAGCGAGAAACATATTGTCCGGGTAAAAAGATATGATGCCCAGGGCCGATTAAGGGGCGTTATTTCCGGTCAGGAAGAGTGGCCTGATAAGGCGGTAGGGCTGGATCTTGCCGTGGACTCGAGCGGAAGAATCCTCGTGCTTGACCCGACCGCCGACATGATTAGGATTTATACAAAGCCTGTTTCTGAAATTACCACACCATGAACCCTACGCCGACCCCACAAACCCGCCGAGATTTTTTACGCGATTTGATGCGTGGCGCCATGTTGCTCGCCCTGGCTTCGTTTGCAGGCGGGGTCCTGTTGCGCAAACGATGCGCGGCACCGGGCGATAACTATCCGGGTGCATGTACGGGCTGCCCGGACATTTCCACATGCAACGATCCTGCCGCCTCCGCTTTTCGCACCCCCATACAACGCACCGTATGGCAGCTGGACCCAGCCAAATGCATCCAATGCGGCCAGTGCGCAACCGACTGCGTCCTCCAGCAATCAGCCGTTAAATGCGTCCATCGTTCTGAAATGTGCGGATACTGTAAACTATGCTTTGGGTTTTTCATCCCCGGCGCCACAAGCCTTACCAGTGCAGCAGAAAACCAAATTTGCCCGACGGCCGCCATCAAACGTAAATTTATCGAAGAACCTTATTTTGAATATGCCATCGACGAACCCCTCTGCATCGGGTGCGGACGATGCGTCAAAGGCTGTGGCGCCTTTGGAAACGGTTCACTGGTTCTGCAAGTGCGGCATGACCGCTGCGTCAACTGCAATGACTGCGCGATCGCCCGAAATTGTCCGGCACAAGCCTTCAGCCGGGTTCCTGCAGACCAGCCTTATCTATTCGCACCCAAGCCAACCCACTCATGGAAGGCCTCTTAACGATGAAACCTTTCATCGCCATCTTCTTTCTACTGCTTTCTATCGGGTCAGCATTTTCAGACAACCGCTTTCCTAAACCCCAATTTGAGAGCGGCTACACGATACCAACTCCTACCGCCCCGGCGGCGCGCTCTCTGGGACTGGAGAGTCTGGATGTGGCTGTTTTATTGGGAGCCCTTTCGCTGGCCGCTTGGCTGGTACTCAAAAAACGTTCACGCCGTAGCGTCTTCCTGCTTTCGCTTTTCTCGTTGCTCTATTTCGGGTTTTTCCGCAAAGGCTGCGTTTGCCCGATAGGGTCTATTCAAAACGTGACTTCATGGCTGTTTGACAGTCATGTCTCATTGTCACTCAGCGTCTCCGCCTTCTTTCTACTTCCGCTTGTGTTTGCCCTTCTATTCGGTCGAGTTTTTTGCGCCGCCGTCTGTCCCTTAGGCGCCATCCAGGATGCGGTCATCTTATCTCCCAGAAAGGTTCCACCAACGCTAAACCGAATTTTGGAATTTATTCCTTATCTCTATCTTGGACTCGGGATCCTAATGGCGGCCACCGGGGCCGCTTATGTCATCTGCCGTCTGGATCCCTTTATCTCCATATTCAGGCTCAGCGGCGAACTTCCCATGATCTTTACTGGCATTCTGTTTCTTTTGATCGGCACGATCATCGCTCGCCCCTATTGCCGCTATTTTTGTCCCTACAGCGTATTATTAAACTGGATGTCGCGCCTGTCAAAATTTCACGCTACGGTCACACCCTCAGAATGCATAAAATGTCGACTTTGCGAACCCGCCTGCCCTTTTGATGCCATCCAGTTCCCGCAAGTTTATCCAACCTCCGAAACGCGCCAAACGGGATTGCGCCGTTTGTTTTTCATGATCCTATTGCTTCCTGTTCTCATGGGACTAGGTGGCTGGTTCGGCTCCCGCCTTGCTCCGGCACTCGCGCGAATGCACCCCACCATCCGCTTAACTGAAATCCTGCGACTTAATCCCCAGCAAATGCCCCCTGCCCAAGCGCTTCAAGCTACAGCCTTTAATGGAAGTGGGATCCGACGAGCTGATCTTGAGAAGCAGGCCCTCACGTTACAAAAGCAATTCCGCATCGGAAGCGGTTTACTGGGCGGTTTTCTTGGGGCCATCCTGGGATGCAGTTTAATTGGCGCCTCAATCAAACGGCGCCGCGACATCTATGAGCCTGACCGAGGAACCTGCTTAAGCTGTGCCCGATGCTTTTTATCCTGCCCTGAAGAGTACCAGCGGCTGGGAATCAAACCTGCAGGTAGCACCACATGACGAATCAACCGAAAACCTCATGTGACTCATCCCGTGTGTGGTACCGGCTAAGTTGCACTATCGCCAGTGTGGCCTGCGCCTTTTCGTTGTTAGTGGGCGTGCTCATGGTGTCAAACCTGCTCACCATTCGTACCGCCTCGCCTCTCAATTTGACGGAGCTATCCCAACTACAGGCCTCCTTGGCGGCCAGTCCAACCGATACCGCCTTAATCAATAAAATCAGGAATCTGGATTTCGTGGCGCGAAGTTTCTATTTCACTGGATTGGCCTCCTTTCGAATCGGCTCGCTTCTACTCCTTGGCGGCATCTTGGTTGCCTTGCTCAATTTCAAAATCATGTTTCTACTTCGGCGTCCTCAGCCCGACCCCCGCAATTTCCCGCCTTTGCCAGACCCACTCGTATCAGCCGCGGCCACCCGCCGACTCATCGGCACACTAGCCACCATCCTGGTCATCAGCGCCATCATCATTGCCATCCAGTCTCGTCATGCAACACCCCCGCTCGAAAAGAGCATCAGCCTTGTAGGGCCGCCGCTCGCCGGCGTGCCGCAAGAAGCTGCACCTGACTCATTTGAAGCAGAGGCAGCCTCTAATTGGCCCAGTTTTCGTGGACGCTCTGGCAGTGGGGTTTCGGTCCACACTCATCTTCCAACGAAATGGGACGGGGCCACTGGCAACGGGATTCTCTGGAAGTCACCCGCTCCACTCCCGGGCTTAAGTTCACCGGTCGCCTGGGGAAACCGTGTTTTCCTGACTGGCGCCGCTGCCGATAAACGGGAAGTCTACTGCTATGATCTCGCTACGGGGACCCGCCTTTGGCAAATGGACACCGCCACTACATCAGGCGTAACGAAAGCCAGCCCGGAAGTGAATCAGGATACCGGGTATGCCGCATCAACCCCCGTCACTGATGGCCTGTTTGTTTACTCTATTTTCGCCAATGGGGATATCGTCTCCATAGATCATTGCTCACAACTTCGCTGGATTGCTGATCTCGGTCTTCCTATCAACCGCTATGGGTATGCCTCTTCTCTCGCCATCTACAAAAACCTGATCCTTGTTCAATATGATAATCAAACCGATAAGGGTGGTATTTCGAAATTAATCGCCCTGAATGCCTCTACCGGCAAAACCGTCTGGTCAACACCGCGTCCGGTCGCGGACGCCTGGCCTTCTCCCGTTATCATTCAAACGGCACAAGGCCCTCAACTTATCACGGCGGCTAACGAATGGATCATCGCCTACGACCCTGAATCAGGAACAGAACTCTGGAAGGTGAAAGTCCAAGGCGCCGACTCCTCAGCCTCCCCCATCTTTGCTGGCGGCTTGGTACTGGTCTCGGTCGCGGGTGACAACGTTTATGCCATCCGGCCGGACGGCCACGGGGATGTCACCTCCACCCACGTGGCCTGGCGGTCGGACACCGGCATTAGCGACGTCGCCTCGCCTGTCAGCAATGGGGAACTTACCTTTTTTGCAAGCTCTAGCGGCGCACTCACCTGCCTTGAAGTCGCCACCGGGAAAGTCGTCTGGGAGCAAAGTTTAGACGGCGAATTCTATTCCTCGCCCGGGCTTGCAGGGGATCTGCTCTATCTGGTCGCCCGCAATGGCCAGGTATTCATTCTTAAAGCAGGACGACATTATGAAGAGCTCGGCAGAGCCAATCTCGGCGAACCCAGCGATGGTTCGCCGGTATTCATGAATGGCAAAATTCTCATTCGTGGAATTAAAAACCTATTTTGTATCGGGGAGAAAAGATGACGGCTGCCCCCCCACTACAAGATCCCGTCCTGGATTTAAAAATGGTGGATACCCTCGTGGCGGAGTGCGGGCAATCCCCTGACGCCGTCATCCCTATTTTGCAAAAACTCCAGGCTCATTATCGTTATCTTCCCGAAGCCGCCTTGCGCCGGGTTTGTGAACTGACGGATATTACGCCCGCCTCCATTGCCGGCGTGTCGACCTTCTATTCCCAGTTCCGGCACAAGCCCGTAGGCCGCCACATCATCAGCATCTGCCACGGGACTGCCTGCCACGTTAAAGGGTCCGGGCTGATTCAAGATGCGTTGAGCCGGCATCTCAAAATCAAAGACGGTGACGACACGGATATGAATGGGGTATTCACTCTTAAGCGCGTCGCCTGTCTGGGGTGTTGCACGCTTGCCCCGGTAATCAAAATTGATGCCGTAACTTACGGACACCTAACGCCCGAGACCGTTGCACGGGCTATTCAGGACTTTCTTGAGCTCGAGAAACGTCAGGTGGTTCCTCGCCATTACGAGCAGGCGAAATCTACACCGGAAGGTTTAACGGAAATCCGCATTGGCGTGGGATCTTGCTGTGTGGCTGGAGGAAGTCAGACGGTCCGCCAGGAATTGGAAGACGAGATCAAAAATCTCGGGGCCACCGCCGTCGTCAAACCCGTCGGCTGCGTGGGCATGTGCCACCAAACCCCGCTTGTCGAAATCGTCTCCGCCACCGGAGAGGCTGTCACCTACGCTAAAGTCCAGCCAGGGGAAGCAGCCCAGTTGGTACGCCAACATTTCAAACCTAAAGGGATTATCCGCAAACTCCGCTCCGGTTTGACGGGGATCATGGAACATCTGCTGACCGATGACGCCTGGGAGCCTGTGAGCCGCTATGCGTTGGATGTGAGAGATGCCCCGGTTTGCTCGTTTCTTGGTAAACAAAGGCGTGTTGCCACCGAGTGGTGCGGCGACATCGATCCTCTGGACCTGAATGAGTACTGTGCCCACCATGGAATGGAGGCATTGAAGGCTTGCTTGGGCGCAGAATCGCCCGACAGCCTCATTCAAACCATTATTCAATCCGGTTTACGCGGGCGGGGTGGTGCCGGTTTTCCAACAGGCAGAAAATGGAATATGGTCCGCCACGCGCCAGTCGGCCAGAAATACATCTTATGCAACGGAGACGAGGGTGACCCAGGTGCCTTCATGGATCGGATGCTGCTGGAATCATTTCCCTACCGGGTTCTGGAGGGAATGATCATTGCGGCTTACGCGGTAGGAGCCAGTGAGGGGATCCTTTATATTCGCTCGGAATATCCACTCGCCATTCGCCGGATTCGCGACGCGCTCGCCAAGCTCAAAGCCCACGGCTACCTGGGGCGCTCCATCCTGGGGAGCCCGTTTTCGCTGACGCTCCGCATTGCAGAAGGCGCGGGTGCCTTTGTAAGTGGTGAAGAAACAGCCCTGCTTGCCTCTATTGAAGGACAACGGGCGATGCCGAGCTTCCGGCCTCCTTATCCAGCAGAGCACGGCCTGTGGGGCTGTCCCACCGCCATTAATAACGTCGAAACCCTGGCACTGGTCCCTTGGATTATCCGCTCTGGAGCCACCGCATTTACCGCATTGGGCACCTCCACCAGCGCGGGCACAAAAGTTTTTTCATTAACAGGCAAAGTTCAACGGGGGGGGCTCATAGAAGTGCCCATGGGAATCACTCTTCGCGAAATTGTGGAGGACATCGGGGGCGGCACCGGCAGCAACAAAAAATTCAAGGCGGTTCAAATCGGGGGCCCTTCCGGCGGTTGTCTCCCCGCCAGCTACGGCGATACACGTGTCGATTACGAAGCGCTGGCGGCCGCTGGTTGTATTATGGGATCCGGCGGACTCGTGGTTCTGGATGACTCCGACTGTATGGTTGAGCTTGCCCGTTATTTTATGACATTCACGCAGCATGAGTCCTGTGGCAAATGTACGCCCTGCCGGATCGGCACTAAACGTATGCTCGAAATCCTGGAACGATTATGCGCTGGTCAGAGCCAAGCAGGAGACATCGAGCGGCTTGAACAACTCGCACACACCACCCGCACAGGAAGTTTGTGCGGACTAGGTCGTACTGCGCCCAACCCAGTATTGTCCACCCTCCTCCATTTCCGAAAAGAATATGAAGCTCATCTAGCAGGTCGGTGTCCTTCTTTGAAATGCCAGGCGTTGATTGCCTACCAGATCAATAACAAATGCATTGGCTGCACCAAATGCGCTCAAGCTTGCCCGGCCAATGCCATTGAACTGGCACCTTATCAGCTGCACGTCATTCAACAGGACAAATGCACGCGGTGCGACATCTGCCGTCAGGTTTGTCCAACCGATGCCGTAGAGATCGGGGATAAAACATCACTCGACGGAACAGGATCAAAGATCTAAGGATCTTATGCCCAACCTAATCATTAATGGAAAAGCGCTCACGGTCGAACCCGGCACAACGGTGCTGGAGGCGGCCCGACTTGCCGGCATCTCAATCCCCTTTATGTGCTCTGTCAAAGGACTACCCCACTTCACCTCATGTATGGTCTGTGTGGTCCAGAATACAGCCACGGGCCAGCTACTCCCCTCCTGCAGCGCCATGGCAACCGAAGGGTTGGTGGTGGAAACCCATACAGAAGCCGTAGTCCAAGCGCGCGCCGCTTCTCTTAACTTGCTGATGAGTGAACATGCCGGTGATTGCGAGGCTCCCTGCACGACAACCTGTCCGGCACATCTCAAGATTCCGCTCATGATCCGGCAGCTCGTCGATGGACAACCTGCGGCCGCATTGGCAACTATTTACGACACCATCGCCCTTCCTGCCGTTTTGGGTCAGATCTGCCCTGCCCCTTGCGAAAAAGCCTGCCGCCGCGGGCGCGTTGATGCCCCACTTGGGATATGCTCTTTGGAACGTTTTGCGGCGGATGAAGCCTCCTATACGCCCCCTCCACCAACCCTTCCCACACAAAAGCGTATCGCCATTATCGGTGCGGGTCCGACCGGGCTTGCCTCCGCTTTCTACCTGGCGCAGGCGGGACATGAATGCACTATTTTTGATGAGCGTGCCAAGCCGGGTGGCCAACTCCGCTATGGCGTACCCAACCATTTACTCCCGGTCGCCGTTTTGGAGCGTGATATTCAGCGCATCCACCTGCCCGGTGTCCATTTCCGCATGAACACTCATTTTGGCACCAATATTGCCCTTCAGGATTTAAAAGCCCAATACGATGCCATCATCATCGCGACGGGTAAAACGTCCTTAGAAATTTTAACAAGTTGGGGGCTAACGGCCACCAGCAAGGGAATCCAGATCCAGGAGCATTCCTTCAGAACCTCCGATGAAAAAATCTTTGCCGGCGGGGAAGCCGTCCAGGCCGGACATCTGACCGTCAGAGCCGTAGCACATGGACGAAGTCTGGCCATCTCCATTAATCAATTTTTAAAGGGGCTTCCCGTAACCGGGCCGGTGCGGCGATTCGAATCTCGCTTAGGCCAGATCAAGGACTCTGAAAGTCAGGAACTTCTGAAAGAAGCTGCCCCCTACTCCCGCACAGTTTCCCTCGCCGGCTCAGGTGCAGGGTTCTCTTGCGATGAAGCTCTTCGGGAAAGTAAACGGTGCATGCACTGTGACTGCCGCAAAGCAGAGTCCTGCAAGCTCCGTGACTATATGGAGATCCAAATGGCAGGTCCACTCCATGTCCCTCCTGAAGGCCGGAAGCCCGTAGAACGCAATATCACTCATCCAACCGTGATTTTTGAACCCGGGAAATGCATTAAATGCGGTATTTGTGTCAGAATCACAGCCCAGCAGGGCGAATCTCCGGGGCTTGCCTTTCAGAACCGAGGCTTTGACGCCACCGTGGGCGTGCCCTTTGGTGATTCGCTCGAGGCCGCATTGGGCCACTCGGCCAAGCTATGTGTAACAGAATGCCCAACAGGCGCCCTTTCATGGAAGGATTCTTGAAAGTTTCTGGCGAACCCGCTAGGCTCACGGTCATGGGAGACGAACTCATAGTGAATACGCGCAACCCCGAACAGGATGCCGTCGATCTTATTCAGATGATGTGCCAAACCCTGAATACGGCACTATTGTATGGGGTCACCCACAAAGTCACCCAGTCTTCATTCGAAATTACTTATTCCGTAATAAGTACATTCATCGAATATTATAAAAATATCCATTTTAATATTGCGGAGGGGCTACTCCTCGTCAATGGAGAATCCACCGAAACCTGCCCGTTATCGATAAGTTTTACGGCGCGTCTAACCGGCTTAAACCTTTACAGCTTTACCATTGAATCGGGGTTCTCACAGAATGAATGCGTCGCCCTTTACTCCTTTCTCCTTACGCCCCCTTCTAAACTGAATGCAGGAAAAAGCCCGACAGAAATGATGACGGAGCTCGGGCTTCAGCATATTGAGGCAAAGACTTTTTCTTATCGCCGCGTATCAGAAGACGAGCCTGCAGGAAATTCGGGTGCCCCGGCCGGCGTCTCAGCGGGGTCTGCCGGTGCTGTACCCGATTCAGTTCCAACTGATCTCAATAATATTATGGCTTTTTTGAAGGACGATGATTCGGCCGATCACACCCGGTCCGTCGAAGATATCCGCAAATTAGCTTCTAACAGCGAGAAACTTACCGAGCTTGTTCTGCGCGCAGTCGAAATTCGGACCAGCGCGGCCAATCTGCCCGAAGGCGAGTCTCTCGCAGACCTTATCCTCGGATGCATTCAAAAGGTGGTGCACCCGATTATTAAAGATCCGGCTTTGAAAACACAAAAAGGCCGTAAGTATATCAAGCACTCTCTGTTAATGCTTGAAAAAACCTTATTGGAGCGCTTACGCACCTTGGCTGGCGAGCAGGCCGCCCATGCGGCTGAAGAAATGATGGATGAGCTCGTTGAGGATCTGGACCTGGATGCTATTGCCACCCAATACATGAAAAACCGGCGCCTCGCTGAAAAGTCTGCCGAAAAAATTTCTCGCTTAATTGAACGTGCCTCTGACGATCCCGAGCAATTGGGAGAGCTTCGTGAACGTTTAACCGATCAAGGGCTGACGCCGAAAGGCTGGCAAGATCTCACGGTTACGCTCTCCCCTGTGCCCTCAAAGCCTAGCGGAGGAGGAGGCGGTTCTTCAGGAGCCGGAGTTAATGAAATCAAGATTCTTACCCTCCTCTTGGCTCAGATAGGTGAAACAATCCAGACCCCGCCCACTGCGGGAGCTCCTGTAGAGATTCAGCCTCTGATCAACGAAACCGAACAGCATCTTGTCGCGCTTGCAGAAATAACAGACAAAAAAATCGAGTCGTTGCAATCCATGCTTGCGCCTGACGCCGCTGACTCGGTCTTATCGCGCCGAGAAATTTTAGAGATATTGGCTGAAATTGCCCAGGAGATCACCCAACCTCTCACGATCATTACGGGTACTACAGCTATGATCCGCAGCCTTCGATCCGGCCCTCTCACGGAGCTCCAAGGCGAATTGTTGAGCATGATCGCCGAGAGCGCGACACGTATGCATGTGCTGATTGACCACCTAGCCCATCTTTCTGGTCCAGCGAAGACGCGTCAACCCGATCGCGCTATTCTGGATGCGGCTTACCAAAAGCTATAAACACAAATCCCCGTGTTCTTACGAACACGGGGACTCAAAGTCGCTAAACCAAACTATTATACTGAACCCTGTTAAAGGGCTGAAGCCGTACTTGAGAGACCTTTTTTCAGGACTGACGGTTTGTCATCACTTTTCCCGAGGTTAGGCTTCGGTGCTGTTTTTTTGCCACACTTGATGATATCAGGAATCGGAGGCAGTGAGCCCTCTTTACAGGTAACCTTAGCCTGTCCGTACAGGACGTAGTCAATAAAGCCAAGGGCGACCGGCTCGCTGATATTCAAATAAGAGTGCAGAAAGTAGGGAGAACCAAATACGCCTTGTTTGGATTTCAGTTCCGGGGTTTCAACGAAAAATGCTTCTGTCCGGAAGATTTCACGCATCACACCATCTTGACCACCAACAACCTGATTGTTCTGAATCACTAAGCACGGGCAGCCTGAACGGCGGAAATTCATATCACGCGCGACTGCGGCGAAGTGGTGCCAAGTGAGAAGGATGCGCAGATGGTGAGCATGTTTGAGGCAGGGTGGAAGGTAAGATGTGATGTCGGGTTAGATGTGGGACGTGAGATATGTCGTGGCGCATTTGGCGCATTTATGGCTTGTTTATTAACCACAACTCTACCTCTGACGGGTTTGACGGGTTTATGACGGGTTTCCCCTTCGCAACAGTGTAGTGTGCTGTTCGGCCAGTCCCCCCCACCTTAACAAGGACACCCAGCCTAACAAGTTGTCTCATCTCTCGAAGAGCGGTACTTTCGGAGACCACGGAAATTTCCCGGTATCTGCTATTATTGATTTCGCTACTACTCTTTGCTTCCCATACTGACAGCTTTTGCCGCGCATTCAGCCCCATCTCCACCAACACCGCCACCGTGATCCAGTCGCGCCAGATGGTCACAACGAAAAAGCCGGAGCGCTGTTCGAAGGTGGGTTCGGGGAGCCCGGCTTCGTGGCAGAGCTCAATCATGCTCTGGGTGCCTGAACCAGCCCGTTCAATGTAGCGGGCAAGGTAAAGCGGCTCGGCGATCAGCGGATTATTAGGTATGGATGCGTGATCGTGGCGCAGATCCTCCAGTACCAGCGTGCCGGGCAAAGTACCCAGGTTCCAGACCTCAAGCCGGTCGGCAAAAAGGCGCACTTCCACGGCCGCATTGCTGTGATAATCACGGTGGGCTATCGCGTTGACAATGGCTTCGCCTACGGCATCGGGCGGCAATTCATAGGTGGCCGGGGCGATGTTGCTCTCCGCACGGGTGCCGATGGACCGGTTGATCTTGGCCAGGACAAAGTCGCGGGCTTGATCGGCCTGCTCAAACAGGTCACCGCCATAGACCTGCATCGAAGCGAAGGGCCGACGGTATTCCGTGCCGTGGCAGTGCATGCATTTAGTTTCAGCCGTTCGGTGATATTTATGCGGGTTGGCACCGAAAAGGAGCACAGCGGCATCGCGTGCCATGGGAAGTCGATCAGGTAGAAATGTGATGGAGTTAGGATTTTAAAATTTGACATTCTTGACAGTAGCGGAAACACGGACTAATGTCGTCTCTGAGGTTCGGTTATGGCACAAAAAGATACCGTAGAACTAATTTGTAACGTCGGAGAATTGACCAGTCTGTTCGAAAGTCAGGCGGGGCTCACTGGCTTTTTGCAAAAAGTGGTCAGTCTTGTGGCTTACCACATGAAGTCGGCTGTCTGCTCTGTATATCTTTTTGATGAAGATACGCAGGAACTAGTCCTAACCGCCAACCAAGGACTTAATCAGGATTTTGTAGGAAAGCTTCGCATCAAGCTAGGCGAGGGCATTACGGGTATGGCCATGAAGGAGTTACGCGCCATCCGGGAGGGCCGGGTCTCGCAAAACCCCAACTACAAATACGTTCCCAACCTCCAGGAAGAACAATACGAGGCCTTTTTGGCCGTTCCGATTCTTCATGGTAACCGAAAAGTCGGCGTTCTGGTTGTTCAGGACCCGCAACCGAATTATTTCACCGACAACGACGTGAAGGCTTTTCGTGCCATTGCCGCCCAGTTGGCGAGCACCATCGAGAATGCCAAAATGCTCATGAGCCTTCATGACCAGAAAAAAGGCACTAAACCTCTGCCACAGGGTCAGGAAGAGATCAAACCTGGGAGCCAGCGCTTTGTTCATGGTGTTGCTGCATGCGAGGGCATTGCTATTGGGCACGCCTTGAAGTTGTCCGGCACAGATCATGAATGGGAACCCGAGTCTCACACGCCCAATGAGCTTTTAACCGAAGAAGATTTTAACCGGGCTATTCGCCAAACAGAGGAACAACTTGCCCAATTACAGCGCCAACTTAGTGAACGCATGGCGGATGTCGCATCTTTAATCTTTGATGCTCACATCCTGATTTTGAAAGATGACGAGTTTTCAGGTGTGATGTTGAAAAACATCCGTAAAGGGACCCCCCCCGAGCAGGCAATCAGGGAAGTGGTTGATAATTATCTGAAACTATTCGCCAACAGCACCAGCCTTTCCCTGCAAGAAAAAGTGCATGACGTCCGGGATGTCAGCATTCGCCTTTTGTCCAACCTGCGGTTACGCACGGCTGCGCCAGTGGATTACCGAGGGCAAATTGTACTGGCCGGCAACCTCCTCCCCTCTGACTTACTAAAACTTTCCGCACAGCGAGCCGAAGGGATCATCCTCATCGGCGGAGGCATAACCGCCCATGTCTCCGTTTTGGCGCGCACCCTTCGCATCCCCATGGTGATCCTCAAAGAGACCCCCTTGGCAAACTCTGAACGAGGGGCCGATACCACCATTATCCTGGATGCCGATCAGGGTAATATCATGATTAATCCCTCACAGGAAATTATTGCCCATTATCTTTCACTCCTAGAAAGTCGGAAGGACACGGCCACAGAGATTCCATCCCTTCCAACGACCGTCACACGTGACGGGCGGCGTATCCGCCTGATGGCTAATATCAATTTACTGAGTGAACTCCCCTCCGCCCAACGCGTAAGGGCCGAAGGCATCGGTCTTTATCGGAGTGAATTCCCGTTTATTGTCCGAAATGACGTTCCCACTGAGGAAGAACAATACCGGGTCTATCGGCTTATCATTGAATCCATGCCCGAACAGGAGATCATCCTTCGTACACTCGATGTCGGGGGTGACAAACTGCTTTCATACTACCCCGGAGCGCCTGAAGCTAACCCCGCTCTGGGCTTGCGCGCCATCCGCTTCTCACTGCGGAACAAGGATATGTTTATGCAACAGTTGCGCGCCATGCTTCACGCCGGTGCCAGCCGTCCCCTGAATATTATGTTCCCCATGGTCGCCTCGCTGGATGATTTCCAAAGTACGCGCTCGATTATCGATGAATGTATTCAGATTCTGAAAAGCGAAAATACGCCCTGTAATGAAAATCCAAGGCTCGGCGTTATGATCGAAGTTCCTTCGGCTGTTGAATTAGCCGGCGATCTGGCGCGTGAAGCAGATTTTCTCTGCATTGGCAGTAATGACTTAATCCAATACACACTCGCAGTGGATCGAACCAATGAGCGGATTGCCGATCTCTATGTATCCTATCACCCCGCCATACTTCGCTCTATCATGCGAGTCATTAGCGCCGCTCGCGCACATGGAAAACCCGTCTCTCTTTGCGGAGATATGGCCACTGATAAAACCATTCTGCCCGTTCTAATCGGGCTCGGGCTCAGAACGTTCAGTATGGACCCGCGCCGAATCCCCTCGATACAAGCCTTCATCAACGCCCTTTCTTTCAAGGAATCGTCCTTGTTAGCAGACGAAATTATTGAAATGGGTAGCCTTAAAGCCGTTGAGGAACGCCTCGGCCTGTCAAAGCCCGCCCAAGTGCAGGGCCAAATTCCCGCTTTGACCGCGCCTTGACATGGCCTCCCGCCCATCTTACAGTTTTACCAAATTAGTGATGGAAAAAATTAGTAACCCATAGGAGGAAGTTTGTGAAAAAAATAATTATAGCGTGCATATCAATTCTCGCCATCATTAGCTCAAACACGATGTTCGCTGCCGATGACGCCAAAGGGGGCTTGCGTTATTCCATTACGGTCTCCAAATTTGAAAATAAGGCCGGCTGGTCCGGGCAATGGGATATCGGCGATGCCTGGGGTTCGGTTATGACTGATGCCCTTCAAGGGTCAGGTAAATTCATCGTGCTGGGTGAAAAAGATATGCGGGGCGAAGCTATGCAAGAGCAGGATCTTGCCACCTCGGGCCGTATGGCAGGGGGTAAGAAGGCTCCGAAAACGGGACAAATGACTCCCGCCCAATTGCTCGTCAAAGGGGAAATCACCCATGTTCAGAGCTCTACATCCGGCGGCGAAGGGGGCTTGAGCTTTAAAGGCATCCGACTGGGAGGCGCCAAGGACACAGCCGAGATCAATGCCACAATTTATATCGTGGACTCTCAAACCGGCCAAGTCAAAGCGTCAACCAAAGTCGTTGGGAAAGCCGGGCGCAAGGGACTCGGCATCGGATACTCGGGCGGTGCATTAGGTGGGCTGGGCGGTAACTTTGATGGGTTCAAAAAGGATAATGTCGGCAAGGCTTGCGAAGATGCGGTAGGCCAGGCAGTCGAATTCCTCATTAAACAACTTGATAAGATCCCGTGGGAAGGTTCAGTAGTTTCAGCCAAAGATGGCAAAATCATCATCAACCGCGGCTCACGCGAAGGCGTATCTGTTGGCCAAAATTTCATTGTCGGAAATCTCGATGTAACTACGGATCCTGATAGCGGCGAAGTGCTGGATAGCTCCGTCAACAAAATTGGCATGATAACCGTCAAGACGGTGAAGGAAAAGATCTCGATCTGCGACGCAACCGAAGGCGGAAACAAGATTCAAGCCAAAATGTCCGTTCTGACGGAGTAACTCGTCTGAATGGCCGGTGATTGATTTTTGGTTGAGGCAAGCCTTCTTCAACCAGAAATCAATTTACCCGTGCGGGTGGTGATGCTTCAAGCTGTGCGGCTTTTCCAATCCATGCCTTAGCATCAGGGCTTCATCTCCCAGGATTTCTGCGGTAAGTCCTTCTGCCACCACTTGGCCATGATCCAGCACGATGACGCGCGGACAAATCTCAACCACCATTTCCAGGTCGTGTGTCGCAATAATCCGGGTTTGTTCCAGGGATTTTAACAATTCAATTAAACGCCGTCTTCCTCGGGGGTCAAGGTTCGATGACGGCTCGTCCATGACCAGCACATCAGGCAACCCGGCCAGCGCCGTAGCGATCGCGACAGCCCGCTTCTCGCCCGCTGAAAGTTTATAAGGAGGACGATCCCGGAGATGCGTCATTCCCACTCGCTCTAGGGCGTCAGCCGCACGCTGCGCCGCTTCTTGTGGAACGAGTCCAAGGTTCAGCGGTCCAAACGCAACATCCTCGAAAACAGTCGGCATAAAGAGCTGATCATCGGGATCTTGAAAGACCATCCCCACCGTTCGCCTGATTATTTTTGCCGTTTCTCGCGTCAGGGTCACCTCCCCAATACGCACCTCGCCGGACGTGGGCATGAGATAGCCATTTAAATGCTGAAGAAGCGTAGACTTTCCGGCGCCATTTCCTCCGATTACCGCCACGCATTCGCCTTGAAGGATCTTGAACGAAATTCCTTTGAGGGCTTTCGTCCCATCCGGATAGGTGAATACCAAATTCTGGATTTCTACGTGATGATTCATCCTAGACCTCCCGTAATCCAACGGCCCAACTCCACTGGAATATTGTAAAATCGTGTGCTCAGGAAGAAACCCAACCAAGTCACGACAAACACCGTTTCACGCCAACCCCAACTCGCTTGGTGCAAAACATGAATTTCGCCTTCGAACCCGCGCGCTACCATTGTCCGATAAATCCGTTGTGCCCGATCCATAGCCCTCATCATGAGCTGACCGACCAAGCGGCCATAGGTCTTCAACCCGAGGGAATGCCGCCCCATACTGCGCATCTTGACGCCTCGCACCATACGCGCTCCTTCGTCTCCGATAACGAAGAAATACCGGTATAGAAACATCAATTGCACCACAAACACCCGCGGCGCCCCCATACGTTCCGCACCTTCACAAAGCCGATGAATCCCTGTACAGGCAATCAAAATAAGCGCCGCACTTACCGTCAGCACAAATCGGATTAAGATGGAGATGAACGACAACCAGCCCCCTGTCAATGGGTAAACCCCAATTACTCCCTCAACATGATGATCGAGCAGGGGGTTGAACATTCCCACAAATAGCGCGAAAGGCGCCGCTATAATTATTTTCCGGACGAGAACCCTGAAAGGAAGGCGTCCTATAACGGACAGAATCACCGGATAAAGGAAAAGAGGCATCAAGGCGGCGACTTCGTAACGGGAATACGACATCACCACCAGAACAAACCCCAAGCAGGTCAAAAGCTGAGCCCGAGTATCAAGGCGATGTATGGGCGAATCCATCCGCCCCAGCTCATCCATAGTCCCGATATCAAAATAACGGCTAAATTCCACTGAGATAGTCCCCCGAAAGGTGATTAGGCTATAGCCTAAACGGCTAACAGCTTTGGCGTCCTGCGGGACACCAGTGATTCAAAACAAAAAAGTCAACGAGAGGAGTTAGTGGGATGCTCAGGCTATTGCTTGCGGAGGAACAGCTGCGAGACATCTGCCACAGGGGGGTGCGGCATCAGTTACGATACTCACTACCTCTCTCGTTGACTGAGAAGATATTTACATAATAATTGGTTTTTCTCAACGGGAAAAACCCTGATTCAGCATCAGGGTTTTGCTTAGTCAGCAAAGCTACTATTTTATGAAAAATTTGCAGGTTGTCCTGTTGATGCCAGCACGCCATGCCACCAATCGCCGGCTGGATCCAGCCTTTTTTTTTCAGCCACACTCGCCTCAACGGGTACATGGATAAACGTGTCATGAATATATCCGATGACGAGTCCCGTCTTGCCTGCCATAGCGGCATGCACGGCATTGCGGGCATAAAGATCACAAAGTATCGAGTCCTCCGGATTCGCTGCCTGGCTTCGAATCACATAACTGGGATCGAAATATCGGAACACCAAAGGAACTCCAGAGGCTTTAAAATAACTTTCGATTTGGCCTTTGAGAAACACCCCTATGTCACCCAGCCTGATATTTCCGGAGGCGTCTTTCCCGCCACTACTCTGCTCCAACAGCTCCTGCCCCGCGCCTTCGGCCACCACAATCACCGCATGCGCCCGTCTGAGTATTCGCGACTTCACGGCTTCTAAAAATCCATTGGGACCTTCCAACACAAACGGAACTTCCGGAATCAAGGTGAAATTAACGTCCTGACTGGCTATAGTGGCACCAGCCGCAATAAAGCCGGCCTGTCGTCCCATCACTTTCACCAGACTGATGCCATTAAACACACTGCGCGCCTCCTGGTGTGCGCAATCCAGAATTTCTCTTACTTCCTGAACGGCCGTTAAATATCCAAAGGTACGGGCTACGTAGCCGACATCGTTATCAATGGTCTTGGGAATCCCTACTACAGCCAGAGGATAGCCACGCCGTTCCGCCTCATGATGCAACTCGTTCGCTCCGCGTTGTGTTCCATCTCCTCCCACACAAAACAACATATTGATCCCACGCTTCATCAGGTTCTCAATGGCAATCGCCGGATCCACAGGACCTCGCGAAGTGCCCAGCACTGTGCCGCCCCGTCGATGGATGGGATCCACAAACTCCGCCGTCAACCGCATCGGCTCCCCGCCGCGCACCGGATCCAGCCCTTGGTAGCCATAAAGGAACCCATAGATCTCCTGAACCCCATAGGCATGATTTAACTCATAATAAATCGAGCGAATGACATTGTTGAGACCTGGACATAAACCACCACAGGTGACAATGCCGGCTTTCACCTCGCTCTTATGGAAAAACAACCTATCGCGCGGCCCGGCGATCTCAAAATTTTTATCTTCCGGAACCGCCGCCCCTACTGGATGCGCAATATGATAGGGAATTCGAATCTTCTCGTTTACCGTCCGCTGCAAGGGAGAGGGAATCCGCGCCTCACCCAAAGAATCAATTGTCATCTCCATCTCGAAACTTCCCTTCATCAATGGTTGTCTGAACCTGCTCTGCTTTCAACATCCCGATTAAACTTACCGCCGCCGCGATGACAACGGGCCCCAATATCAGTCCCACAAACCCAAACGTCACAATGCCTCCCAAGACGCTCAGAAACATAAGCAACCCGTTCACTGCGGCTTTACCCCGCAATAGTATGGGCCTAAGGATATTATCCATCACGCCAATGACACCTACGCCGCACCCTAACAAAATCACACCTTGCACCCATTGTCCTTCAATCAGCAGAAAGATGGCAGCCGGCCCCCATATGAGCGAGGTTCCCACCACGGGAATCATGGCGCAGAAAGCCATGCACATTCCCCAGAATAACGGGGCTTTGAGCCCAAGCAGCACAAAAATAATTCCACCTAAACACCCTTGAGCAAAGGCGATCACCAGCGTAGCCGTGAGCCCGGAATAAATCAAATCACGCGTCTGCGCGATCAATCGGGTTTGATGATCCGAAGTGAAGGGCAGAAAATTACGAATAAAGCCTGAAGCACGGTCACCATCGCGCAGGAAAAAGAATAGCGCCAAAAAAGTGATGGCGGTCTTGAACAGCATCATGGCAAGATTCTGAACGATGCCGGCCGCCTGTCCGGCAATCACTCCCGTCATCGCCCCCGCCGCTTCGGTGATCCGGCCGCGCAATTCCTGGATGGGAGGGAGCGACACATGAACACTTAACCGCTCCCAGAACATCTTAATTTTCCCCATGTTCTCAACCCGCATCAAGGTCGCTTGCGTTTCCCACATTACCTGTGAAGCCTGCGTGATCAGCGAGTAAATGAACCACAAAGCGGGCCCGATAATCATCACCGTCGCAAGCAGCGTGATCAGCAGCGCAGACCGCGTTTTGCCAAAGCGTACCAGCCATTTTTTTTGTAATGGCCACAAACAAAGCGCCAGAATCCCTGACCAGGCCAGCGGCGCCAAAAAAGGACTCAGTATCTGGAATGCAAAAAAAGCCAATACCAGAACGTAGGCATAGAACAACATAACGGTTAATCGCCTGGTTTCATTATTAGACATTTTCATTCTCCTGCATCCCCTATTTGAATCCAGAAAGCGGCATCTGGATTTCAAGATCGTTATTCGGTTCTCGTTAGCTTAATGGCTTGAATGCTCATCCTTACGTTCCGATTATATTCAAATTCAAGTCGCAAGGGGCGCGGATTTCCCAGCCGGTAATCTACAACCGCCTCTGAGCCCGCCACAACTGATTTCGTGACCCGCCCCTGCCCGTCTGAGCGCGATATCCGCCACTCCCCTAAAACGGTCCCCTCCTTAGCAGGTGACTCAAACTCCAACGATATCCGGTAACGCCCCGGAAGAATAGGGACAACTGGTAAGTACAAAGCCGTCCCCGCTTGTACTCGATCTTGGTCTAACTGCACAACTCCCGTGATCGGGTCAGAATACGCAGTATGAAAACACGTCTGTGCGGGGAACTTCATGCTTTCGCCCGGCTTCAACCCTTTCCAGCCGCTTCCCACGATCGTGATCATGCTGACATCCAAAACCCCTGCTTGGTTGGTAAATACGGGAGCCAAAAACGTCTGCCGCCCTTCGGGCAGGGACGGAACTGGAAGCTCGCACCACGTCCAAACACCAGGTGAGGCCACTACTTTAGAGAAGGCATCCCCTGTCAGACCACTTCCGCATGACCCCGCAAGCACTCCGTTTCCGCGAACCGAAACCACATAACGCAACCCCTCCAGCGGATACAAAGTGCGGGGATCAAGTTGAATCCAGCCATCGGGACCTGATAATCGCATAAACACATTTACCCCGTCGTTAATGACCACCGCTGATCCCCTCGCTACATCGCAGGCATCCCATTGCCATGCGGTCAATAGTAGAAATTCGTCCGCAACCGGGCGGGGTGCATCCCCAGCAGGTCGCTCAAGAATCTTGAAGGCCCATACCGCCTTGTCCTTTCCCAGCAGCTTAAGCCGGGGATAGCGGCGCAATTCACGGAGCGTCTGAGCGACAGGGAATGGGCTAACTTTGGGCGGGAAGGCGTCTTCATGCAGAACCAGATACCCGATCTTCATCAAGAGTAGTCCATCCAGAATATCATCCGTAATCAATCCCATATTGATGGCTTCAAAACGCAGGAATACATTGGTGAAATAGTCGCGCGAGACCGAGGGCGAATAGCCATTTAATAGCTTGGTGCGGTACAGCGTGGAATAATACTCCGTGATGGAATTCCAATGGGAATCTCCGGGCCACAGCGGAATCGCCACAGCGCGATTCTCACGCCCAGAGCGCACTGCATCTTCGGCCACTGCCCGATACCCCCCCTGCTCATAATCAAGCAGGCAGAGGGTCGGCTCCACTCGGCGCCCATAATCGATCAAGAATCCCAGCGCAATGATCAACGCAAGGAAAAGCGCCCAGCTCCGCTTTTTGACTACGTCATTTAAGCGATCTATCGACATCGCTAGGGCTATTCCCAGGAAAGGGGTAAGGAGGCAGTAGATTTTGGCCGGCTGTCGGATCATCTTATAGGGCGGAATTAGTGTCCGCAGGGTCTGCCAGAGTCGGTGTTGCGAATCAAACGGCGTGTTGGGCCCCAAGGCTAAGATGGCAATTCCGGCGACGGCAACGAGAACCATTCCCAACAGCCAGAATTCGCTCCCTCTTGCGGGATGGTCGGTACACGCAACCCACCCCTGCCCCCTCCGAGGAGGGGGTCTCATTTGCACACCATGCCGACGACATGCCCCAAACCACAAATCATAACCCGATAGCATTACCCCCAGCAGCAGGATCACACCAGCCACCACCCCAAAATAAATAATGTTATCCCCATTATCCAGCCGCACATCAAACCAACCGCGAGCGTGTAGCGCATATCCCAGCGATTCATTAAGCGTACGCCCTTTGGACTGTAGGGTGTCATCTAAGGAGGACTTGATGAGGCTGGTCTGAAGATAAGCCCCGATCATCCCCACCAGAATCGGTATTAACGGCCAAAAATTTAAAGCGGAAAACCTTTTGTCTCGGCGAAAGGCCATACACATCAGTGCCCAGACCGGAGTCGCCAGAAAAACAAAAAAGAAAACATGAAGATCTACCCAGGAGCAAATAAACAGCAAAATCCCAGCCAGAATTCCGCCCCATAGCTTCCTATCTCGAATGGCCACGTCCACGCCCAAAAAGATCAGGGGCACCCAAAGCACGCCCATACCTGTGGGGCTACCCCCCAATAAGGAGACATAAAAATAGGGCAACAGGATCGATGGCAAGGCCGCTATGGCCGCCGTCAGACTAGACCGCGAAAACCGCATTACCAAAAGCCAGGTGGACAGATAAATCAGCCATACGGTTACACATAACATGACGTTCCAGCCCACCACGCGGCCACCCAGCGCATAGCCAGCGGAATACAAGAGCCCAAAGGGAAAATAGTAACTGCCGGGATTATAGAGCGCTTGATCATCCCCCCGATTAAATTCATAGACGTGATAAAAGAGGGGAGTCTCGCCGGTGAAAGAATCTGCCAGCATCCAGAGCTGATACAGGAATTGAAGATGATCGCCCGGAATCATATAGCGGGCTCCACCGGTTTCGGGCCGGTTGGAAGAAGGGATCCCCGCATGGAACTCTGCCCCCAACGGCCACGTAACAGCGAAAAATACCCCCATGGAAACAAGCAATGAAATCAGTATGACACGAAAATTTTTCATCTTATTCCGATTTCACGAGCTTCTTCATCATTTTCACCATGGCCATCCGTTCATCCGCCACTAGCAGCCAACGCCAGCTTGTTAACAAGAACGCCACCACTTCTGCCGGATAGAGCGCCAGACGCAGGAGCAAAGAGGGCGTCAAAGCCATGATCATCATGAAGAACAGTGCCAGTCCCGTCACTCCTGCGGACCGGCGAAGCGCACTCCCTGAGCCGGGCGCATGCCGGTTCGCCAAAAGCGTCATCACTCCAGTTTCTAATACGCACCGGATAAACCACGCCACCCCGGCCCCCTGCATGCCATAATGCTTCATCATGATCCACGCGAGCCCGATCGTGATCGGGATTTCAATGAGATGCAGCTTGGCGCTGATATCCGGCCGCCCCACTCCCTGTAGCAATGAAAACGGCACAAAGGAGAGACTGTAGACAAAGACTCCGGCCGTCAGCCAGCGCATTACCCCAGCACTTTGGGCAGAAAAATCAGCATCTTGCCAAAGGGTCAACGCTTCACCTGCGAAGGCAAACAACACAAGAATCACGGGAAAGGAAAAAATCAGAAGACTCTTCACGCCTTTGGCATAAAGGCCGGCAAGCGCGCCTTCTTTCAACACATGCTGTGCAGAGAAAGAGGGAAATAGGACCGACACCCAGGCCCGTGGAAAAATTAACAGCCGAATAACCATCTCAGCAATCGTCGCATAAAAGCCCACCATGGCCACGGGTAGCAACGCAAACATCAGTGCACTATTGATCTGATTCAACACCAGCATCGCGATGCTTGAAACCGACATCCACCCCCCTAGCAAAAACAGGGGGCGTATCAGTTTCCGTTGAAAGCGTACTCCACCGCGCAAGATGGGGACATCCCATAAGCAGGCTCCAAAATAAATAGCACATTCCAAGACCTTTCCCGCCAGCAAAGCGACCACCGGCGCCAGCAGGCTGTGGGACACCAGAGCCACTGCCAGCGGCCCCAGAAACGTGTAAGTCTGCATCGGAAGCCGGATAAGATTGATCAACTTGAACTTCTGATGCGCCTCTAATACCCCTACCAGACAGGCCGCCAGCACCAAAAACGGGGTTCCCAGCCCTGCCGCAAAAAGCGTGTAGGCAGCATCCGCTTGCAGTCCTGGCGGAATCCGGCTCCACTTACAGACAATGGAAGGAATCAAGGGAAAGAAAATCGCCATACCAATCAAGGCAAAAGCCAGCATCATGCCCATGGCCGTCCAGAAAATCGCCGGCAACTCCTCCAATTTCCGGCTCGCAATTCGAGCGGACATGGATTGCGTCACGGCCCGACCAAGACCCAGATCAAGAATGGAAAGATAGTTGATGACTGTCAGCAGGAACATGAAGGCGCCATAGATATCTTCGCCCATCCGGCCACGCAATGGGGGCAGGGCAAAAAAAGCAACGACCATCGGCGCACATAATCCGAAAAGATTCCAGCCGGTAAACTTTAACAACCGCCCTGTGGAGGGAGGTGAATGAGGAGGGTGCGCCGTTTCACTCACAAGCGGCTACCTTCCTGCTAACGGCACGGAACAACTTCAAATGCTCTTCGGCCACGTGAGTGATGCTGAAAGTTTTGAGCACCGTCTCGCGCCCTGCCCGCCCCCACTCCGTTGCCACGCTTGGGTCGGAAACCAGCGTCTTCATACCGGCTATCCAAGCGGGCTCATCATTCGGGGGTGCCAGCCGCCCGTTACGGCCATCCGTAATGATGTCGCGGCATCCCCCAATATCCGACGCCACCGTCGGTAGGCCCGTTGCCAAAGCTTCTAATAAAGCTAGTGGCAGGGCTTCACTTTCTGACGGAAAAACGAAAAAATCGGCGGCTTGTAGATAGTCGTGCACGTTGCTGACGTTCCCGGCAAAAATCACAGCGGACTCCATCTTGTTGTTTGCCACAAAGGCTCGCAGCTCTTCCTCGCAGGACAAAAACTGCATGGCTCCGGATCCGATCAAAAGTAACCGGCAATCTGGATGTTGCGGGATCCAGTTTTTCCAGACTCGCGTCAGAAACTCCAGCCCTTTACCGCGATTTAGTTTTCCGGTATAGGCAAATAGATGTCCAGCAGGAAGGCCCAGCTTTAGGCGAAGCGTCGCCTTCCCTTCG
Source organism: Kiritimatiellia bacterium (assembly GCA_038330175.1). Taxonomy (GTDB): domain Bacteria; phylum Verrucomicrobiota; class Kiritimatiellia; order CAIKKV01; family CAITUY01; genus JAABPW01. The sequence goes on along the minus strand of JBBQNS010000017.1, from coordinate 20,935 downwards.
GACGATACCGGGCAAAATCGCGCCACATTAATGCCGTTGGGAATGCTGACGATTTTCTGAAGCGGAATCCCGCAGGCTTCATATTCTTCACGAATGACTTCGGCAATGCTCATAAAAGCATCCGCTTGTTTCAAAATAAGATTCCGCAACAGAATGGGCCCAATAAACAACGCCTTAAGTAGTTTATTTTTGCGGCCATCCGTCTTCTCCCAGATGAACCCGCCCGATACTTCGCCACGGGATTCCGCGCGTAGCACACACCCTTTTCCGAGCAAGCGTGCCGCCAGGACCGCCACCAAGCCTAGCGTCCTGATTCCACACACATAAATCACATCATACTCACGCCGCATCCGGATCAGGCGCCAGAAGCTTGACCCCAGCATTAGATATTTACCCAAACGCGGATAGCCGGCAGGGGGAAGCCGGTGGACCGCAATGCCATCCACGCGTTCAAATGCCGACGAACTGGCCACCTTGTGACCAGTCAAAACGAAAACCGGCACGGCAAGCTTCAGAAACTCACCGCACAACAACCGGGCATGCGCCTCCCCGCCCCCCACAACGGGATAATACGAATCGGTATAAAGGCAGATGCGGGGGACGTGAAGATCAGGATTAGAATTCATAGTCATCTATTAAAGATGGTTCTCCGCCCTCGCCCCGGAAGACAATAGATATGTTGGTGTTTCAGCCGCATCAAACGATAAGGAGGATCATCGGCCCGAACGGCACGTCGTCCAAAGAGCCGGTCACCGAACGCGGTTACGTAGCCAGCTTTTTCAGCCGCCTCCTCACCGGGTTTACTCGCAATAGCCCACGGGAAACACATGTGGCGTACGGTATCCGTATTGAGCCGGGCATTTAATTGCTGGCGAGCCGTTAACAGGTCATGGTAAATGGCGGCATCCCGTTGAGCGGGCATTTCCTGCCGGCCTTCAAACGAGTCAGCCATTTTACGCAGACTGCGTTCCCAATCCGGTCGGGCAAAAAATCCAGCGCCCCCATTATCGCGGACTTTCTGAACACAAGCCGAGAATGCCGCCGTATTATCGTAGCGCAACGCATCGGAATAGCGTGAACGCTGGGTGTAAAGGGGCGCCCCCAAATCAGCAGGAGTCAGATATCGTTCACCAGCCCCTGTGTCGGCCAACGGGTAAAGGTGAGGATGTCGCAAAAAGCCGGGCGTTACAAAGCCACCAATAGTTGAATCGGAGAAGATCATGGTATGCCCTAGAGTATGGGCCTGAACGTCCAAAGTCCTGGAGTCATGCATAGAGCGAAGCTCTTGCCAGGAAGCGAAAGGCGTCTCCGAGGAATCAATATCCGCCGGCGCTCCTTCAGGGCTTTCCAGAGTCGGCCGAAGGGACGGCAGATCCGTGATGCGGGCAGGACTTACATAAGTTATAGCCTGAAGACCGTATTTCCGTAAAAGCGGAGCCGTGATCGTCCACAAACTAGCCCAGGCGTCATCAAAACAGAGCGCGACGGATTTCGACCCAGGATGAAGCCCTTTGCGAACATAGGCCGCAATCGATTCCGAAGTCACCGTATGATAGCCGTTTTCGGTTAGATACGCCAAATAGGGCTCCAGCCCGGCAACGGTCGCTTCATGGAAATGGAACACCGGGAGCCATCGGCCTAGCGAACCTCCTACTAGAAAAGAGGGGTAACATCCCGTGACAAGATCCAAGACCCCGCGCCACGGTGTATTGCGTTCAGAAAATGGAATGGTTCCGCTCATTACATCAGTAAATCCCAAGGGGGCAAAGTAACACCCCTTGCTGGCGCCTTCAAGCCAACGATTTCCATAGACGAAGGGAAGCGTTAACCCCATTCTTTATTTATGTCCCCATCGGTTCAAAATCCAGTTCGATAAATTTTTCGACCTCAGGGATCCATCTCGTCTGGACGAGGCGCACGTGATCAGGGTGCCGATTGTAGTTTTCGTAGGCGGCGGGGGTGGCAAATTCCATCGAAAGGCCATAGTGATAGTCGTTTTTTCGACTAGTCTGAACCAGACATTCGAAACGCTCAACGCCCGGAATTTTAGCGAGTTCACGCAGGGCCTTGAGGAAATCACTCTCAGCCGCAGAACCGCGCGGATGTTTAAGTCTAAATGTAACGGTATGACGGATCATAGAAAACCCTTTCTCTCATGTTTGCTCAATTATTTCATGCCAAGTACAACAAATCTACCGCGCCAGAATCTTAAAGGTTTTCAGGAAAGATATTTCCATCAAGCCCACTCCCATAATTCCAATAAATATCGAGAAAACGTTGCTGATGTTGCTCGCGCTCAAATAATGAACTTCCTCTGATTTCTGCGGTTTACGGCCATATTCATCCATCCCCTTATCCATCTTCCTGTAAAACTGAGTGGCAACAGTTGCAAAAAACATTCCCATACCAAGGACAAAGGGAAGCGTGTCGCTACTTCTCAATAACCCTCCCCCTCCCTTAGGTTTGACGGCTATAATCAAACCGATAATGAACCCGATGCCTAGCCCAAAAATGATCTGATAAGCCCAGCCTAACCAATATTGGATTTGTTTCTTCATAATTGAGACCAATGCCTTAGCGGCTGCTTGATTCAGTGCAAAGGGAATGGGACAAAAGGTATCGAATGAGAATTCCGTCCAGATTTCGCTCAGATGCCATTTCAGGGTGAGCCTCTTCACCACGAATGGCATGAACATCAAAGCCATTCTGTTCAAAATATTTGCAGAGATGCTGCCGCTGAAACTCATCATCTTCGATCAGCATCAGACGCCACCGACAGGGATCTATCGTTAAATTAGCATCCTTGTATTCTGCAATCACTTGCTTGACCTTCTGGATAAAGTTGTCGGGATTGCAAATTTTGGGAATAAAAGCCGCCACTTTTATTTCTTCAAAAAATGCCTCCAGCTTTTGTCGGCCAATAAAGACGATTACAGAACAAGGAGGATGAGGAAAGGTTGCGGCAAAGCGGCGAAGAAAACCCATACCCCCGATTCCAGGTAATAGAGATATCCAGAATCACAAGATTGACGTGAGTTATTCCGAGCAAATCAAGTGCATCCTCCGCATTGGTTGCGGTATACACCTGATAACCTTCCATCCTTAACCTTCCTCCTACCATTTCCAATATGTTCTCTTCATCGTCAACCAGCAAAATGGCATCCTTATCTACCGATACAGGATTGTGTTGCATGACCTATTTCTAATGAATTCTTTGATTATTAGATATCAGGGTTATCCTGAATCTCCCATCAGGATATACCTGAGAGGATTGTAAAAAGCGGATTACGCTCTTTTACTGTTTTTGTCAGCTCTCCCTGACTTGATTCAGAACCACAGCCTGTTAGAGTGTCTTCACCAACAAATAGGATAGGGCTTAACTAACCCCTTCAAGGACAAATAATGAAAACACTAATGATGCGAGGTCTGATGTTTTTGGTGATTTTAGGCGCAGCAGTTTTTGCCTCAGGCTGCAACACGGATTTTGGAAGAGCCTGCACCCGGTTTGTTTCATAATTCGGGCGAGAACAGCCTTGGCGGCCCGCGGGGCGACAGTGTTATTTTTTCTTATTTTTCAAATCACGTATCCGGTCCTGAACGAGCTCATTTTCCGCCGGATCCATCCCTAGCGCCTTGCGGTAAAATTCCTCAGCTTTTCGGGGATCGGTGCCCGCATGGAAATCGCCCCAATGAATATAACCCCATGGATATTTAGGATATTTAGCAACGACCCACTGATACACCTGCTCCGCCTCTTCCCGCTTGTCCAAATGCAAAAGCGAATCTGCAATAGCCAGTTTCATGTGTTGCACGATGTTGTGGCTTTTAGGGAAAAACTCGATAAATTCCCGACAGAAGTGGATCCGTTTGTTATGGAAAGCTTTGTTCTCGGCGTCTCCGCCCGCTTGCGCCGCGTTATCGAGCGCAATCTCCAGATCCTGAACCCAATTGAACAGAAATTCATTCCCTTCAAAAACGGCTTCGGCCTCTTCGATAGTATTCATTTGAGGGGTAAACCGGATCTTTAGTTCATCCCAGACCTTGAGCCAAAGCGCACATCCCGCAACATCATGCTCTTTGTCGACTAGGTCATAACCTTCCTGCATCAAAGCGTCCAGCGTCCCATCATCGTTTTCTCTGCTGATGTTTTTCATAGAATGAATTATGACAGGATTTAAGGAGGGTTCAAGAAAGGTTCAACTTTTTTCGTACGATACAATCACAGCCTAAAGCACGTGGCACAAATTTTGTCTTATACCGTGCGCATCTCCGTTTTATGTAGGGCCGTCGCTTGCGACGTGCCGTTGGACTTGTGCTGGCGAGCACATCGATCAACATTTGAACATGATCACAGATACGCTCTTTTAGGGTGCATTTCACTTCCGTAGAGGATGGCAATGAGCCAACTTGAAGAGAAAAAAAGATTTTCTACAGAGGCACGGAGACGCCACAAGCCCTACTCTCTTTCTTTCTTCCGAGCCGTCGTGGCTTGCAGAATTCCTCTGTGCCTCCGTGTCTCAAGCGCCAGCGGGTGGTAAATCCTTACTTATACCCGCAGTTCAGTAACAGCCCTACGAAAGTGAAATGCGCCCGCCCTCTTATATCTTGGGAAAAAAAGGTTGATTCTAAAGACGTGTAAGGTATTGTATCCGAACTCAATCCAAAAGCTGGTCGGTACTGAAATGTCACGGGCGGTTTTGCGGAACGAAAGCAGAGGTTTCGAACGACGTCATAACTCGTTTACAAACAACCTCTAAAAACAAAAAGGCGTGGTAGCTCAGTTGGTAGAGCAGCGGACTGAAAATCCGCGTGTCGTCGGTTCGATTCCGACCCTCGCCACCATCTCTTTTCATTTCCCAGCCAAAACCCCAGCAAACTCAATAAGACCAAGCTTATTCATTGGATTTTTTTGCATAGTTTGCCGAGCCCAAAACTCGTCGAACACTCGTCCAACACCCGTTCAGAACAGCCTTTTTTCACCTTTATTTCACCTCGGTGAAGCGTTTTGAGGGGGCGAACGGGGGTCCAGAATAGACGGTTTCTCACTGATCCAAGCCCAGGACGGCAGCCTTGCCGTCAGGGGTGATACCAAGTGCCTTTTCCTTTTCCCTCTTGTGTCAACAGCCGTTTCTGGACAAGACCCTTCAGATGAACCTTGATGGTGTTCCGGCTTGCCCCAGTAATCCGTTGAAGCTCCCGCACTGTCACTCGGCCCAGCTCACGGGCGGCAACAAGTATATCCTGAAGGACATGCACGATGAAGATCGCATTATGGGGACAGACATGAGCGAGTTAGCTCTGGACACGGCCAGACGTGGGGTATATCCCAGTTGGTCTTTCCGCGGGGTTTCTTCCAATGTTCAGACACGATTCTTTGCTCCGTCCCGCCACGAATGGCAACTGAAACCGCTCATCCGGGATCGGGTTCAGTTCCAACATAATAACCTCTATTTGGATCCCTTTCCCGATCCAATCAAAGGCCTCCATGATTTTGACCTGATCTTGTGTCGCAATGTGTTCATTTACCTCCTCCCGGAAGCCATCGCCGACATTCAGGGCAAGTTCTATGCCTGCTTGCTTGACGGATACGGGGGCGCTGCAGGCGTATGGCCGGGAACTGGTTTCCAAAATCAAGGTGATCAGCGGGGTTCGAATATTATCGCGCGCGGCAATCAGGATGGTACAACCCGCCGTGGTGCCCGGCGGCCCTCCTTTGCGCGGATCTTCAAATGGTGACTCAGTTGTCGAGCTGGTGGCGATCGGGGCGTCAACGGGCGGCCCCCTGGCCATCGAAGCCGTATTGAAAGACCTGCCCGATCGCTTCTCGGCTCCTATTTTGTGCGTCCAGCATATCAGCGACGGATTTCTACCCGGCTTCGTAAGTTGGTTGGGCACCCGTTGCCAGCGCAAAGTAAAAATAGCTGTAAATGGTGAATTGCCTCTGTCTGGCGTCGTCTATTTCCCGCCGGATCGCCGACATCTGGAAGTAGATGGCACAGGCCGGTTGCGGCTTTCCGACGGGCCTCCGGTGGACAGGCACCGCCCATCGGTGACGCACCTGTTTGCCTCCGTGGCGACGTGTTATGGATCAAGGGCCGTTGGCGTATTGCTGAGCGGCATGGGTTCTGATGGGGCGGAGGGTCTGCTGGCGTTGCGCCGGGCTGGCGGTCGGACCATCGTCCAGGATGAGGAAAGTTGCGTGGTCTTTGGCATGCCCAAGGTGGCGATAGAACGGGGAGCGGCCCAATGGGTGCTTTCTCTGGACCAGATCGCCTCACGGATTACCGCCCTCTGTCAACGTTCGGAAACGGGAAAATAATATGAATACTCCAAATAGTGACGCCTCGGCCATGCCGCCAGCCAGGGATGTTCCTTTTCTCAAAATCCTGCTAGTGGATGACGATGAGATCACGTCATGCCTGCTGCGGCGCATGCTGTCCCATTGTCCGGAAATCCAACTCTCCACATGTCTCAACGGCAGGACGCCCTTAGGCAGGCACGGGAACTAAGGCCCTTACTCATTCTTCAGGACATCAATATGCCGGGCGCCGATGGGCTGGAGTTGCTGAAGCAGTACCGTGTGAATCCGGTTACATGTGATACCCCGATCATCATGCTGTCAGGCACCGAAGATCCCGCCGTTCTGAGTCAGGCCTTCGCCCTTGGCGCCAACGACTATCTGGTCAAGCTTCCCGATGAAAAGGAGGGGGTGGCGCGCATCCGATATCATATACAGGCTTATCGGAATACCCAGGCACTTCAGGCCGCACTCCTGGAACTTCAACGACAGAACATGACTATCGCGTAAGAAGGCTGGAAGCAGTCACTCATAATTCCACAAGGACACGCGAGCTCATTTGCATAAGGAGCCACACCGCTTGACGATCACCGCCGTGATATCGTCCTGAAAGCCGAGGGGAGCCGTGAAGCGTTCGACCTCTGCGAAAAGCACTTTGATGATTTCCGCTGACGGGCGAGCCCGTTCACGCCGAATAATGTCAAGTACGCGTGAAATCCCGAATTCTTCGCCCGAGGAAGACGTCGCTTCCAAAATCCCATCAGTGATGAGTAGCACCAGATCGTCCGCTTCGAGCGATACCCGTTCCGGAAGCAGACGCTGCTGCTCCGCATCAATCCCGAGCGCAGGCGTGTGGGCGGCCAGCTCAACCCGGATGCGACCATCCGGGGCGAGCACATAACCGGTTGGATGTCCCGCATTGATATAATTCAGAATACTGGGCAGAGGAATCAGTTGGGCAAATAGAAGCGTGATGAAACGATCGCTACCCAGATCCTCGATAAGCAGATGCCGAGCCTGGATTATGATATCCTCGATATTGCGGTTTGCCAGAACAAGTGCACGCAGGTAGGCACGAACATCCGTCATGAGCAAGGCAGGCCCCAGACCGTGCCCGGTCACGTCCCCCACTACAATGAATACCTCCCCGCCGGGACCCGTGATGAAATCAAAGTAATCACCGCCGGTGGCCTCGGCCGCACAGGATGCCCCTGCCATGTCATATCCCGCATTGTCCGGAAACTTGACGGGGAAAAGCTGTTGCTGGACCTCACGGGCGATCCGGAGTTCCTCCTCCCGGACCAACAGGGAGTGCTCCGCCACCCGTCGAGCGCGGCGATCATCGGCATCCTTGAGCTCACGGTCCACCGCCGCCACCAAACGGGCAAGATGATCCTTCATGAGAAAGTCCGGAGCGCCTGCTTTCATGGCGGACACGGCTTCTTCCTCGCCAATGCTACCCGACACGATCAGGAAGGGAACATCACTGTCGACCGCCCGCACCATCTCCAAAGCCGCCGTGGAGCTGAATCCGGGCATATTATGATCGGAAAGGATTATGTCCCATTTTTGCCGGCTCAGAGCGTCCCGCAAATCCGATGCCGTATCAACCCGCCGGTGCTGGGGGTCGTATCCTCCATGCTTCAGGTGCCCGAGTATCAGAAGGGCATCCACTTCCGAATCTTCAATAATCAGCAAATTGAGAGGCTTGCTCATAATCTCGTGGCTTTCAGATTCAGAACACTCTTATTGCATGAGTTTGATTTGTATTTCCTTAAAGTAGACCTTTACCTCTGAAAAAGCTTGATCCATCTCCGCAAAAAGCGGATCCAAAAGGACAATTTGCTGAGCGCGAGCAGCGCGCTCAATGCGCCCACTGATATCCATGACTTTGGTTGCCCCCAGACTACGGGCACCGGAATGCAGGGAGTGCCCCATCCGTATAACCGGCTCAAGATTACCACTCAGCAATCCGCTACGAGCCTCCAAAATAACCTTTGCAGCATAAGCCAGAAAGGTCTCGATTATCTGCAGGACAAATTCGGTACCGCCCAATTCTTTCAGGGTTGCGATGGCTGCCTCATCAATGCAGTTGCATTCCGTCACGTTGCACCTCCAGAAGAGAATTTTAAATCATCAGCATCCGTCATTGCATATTCAAGCACTCTTCGAAGACAGATTCTAAGAAGACAAAGACCCTACGAGAATCAGGGAAGCCCTGAATTCCCTATCAGGGAAATCCTGACAGGATATTACCGGGAAAAAGTCCGAATTGCCGTCAGGAGTGAGCGCGATGTAAAGTTTTGACTCCTTACTGAATCTTATATAGCACGCATTGTGCGGTCAATAAGAAAATAATTTAGGGTGCACTCTCATCTTCACTGGTGTATCATGTAGCCCTTATGAAGGACTCCATCCATAGTCCAGAATACAAGAAAGTCCTTGTCAGACTGGTCGAACTCCGCACTAAGGCCGGGCTGTCGCAACGGGATCTCGCAAAAAAGCTAAACAGGGAACATTCCTTTGTCTGGCGCATCGAGACCGGTAGGCGGCGGCTGGATGTCGTTGAGTTCTTCTGGCTCTGCAAAGCGCTTAAACAGGATGCTATCGCTGTCTACCAGGACATAGTCCAAGACATCTCCTGATAGTATCGATTTTATTCACTGCCGGGATTGACCGCAGCAATTCTCAGTATGGCCTCTACCACAGGTTGGACGACACGGAGGTCGTCCCTCCATTCATGAAAATATTTGTATTTTGCAGTTTCTGGATGGACGACCTCCGTGTCGTTCGCACCCAAGAGGCCGGGAGGCCAAAGTGCGAATTGCCAGATTGACAGTTTCCCAGGTTGACCGCATAGTGAGGGCGTAGACGAACAATGTTGCGCAATTCAACTTAGGAGGATAGCCATGTCTTCAAAATCGCAGTCAAAAGGCGACACCGAATATCGACGCATTCTCGAAAATCTCACCCGCTTACGTCAGACAGCAGGAATGTCACAGGTCGATCTCGCAGCTAAATTGAAATGGACAAGCTCCCTCGTTAAACAGATCGAAGCCTGTGAGCGACGCTTGGACCCTGTGGAGTTTCACCAGTATTGCGATGCCATTGGTCAGGACGATGCGATCCTGATCAAAGATTTGTCGACTTGAATCAATCGCATCTTGGTCAAGATGCGGGGAATAAAAGTTTTGAACAGAAGCACGCGAAGATCGCGAAGGTTTTGGGGTTACGCTTCGCGGAATACACCACCCTGCATGGTGTTTTCTAATATTCACCGCGTCATGCGGCGTACCCGCCGGATGGCGCCTTTGCGTGCTTTGCGTGCTTCTGTTCAAAATCTTCCTCTTGGTTCCGGCTATGCCGGGTTAGGAAATAAGATTCTGGAATGTGGTGTTGAGAACAGATGCCACCGTTGTCATCTGATAGTAATTGAGCGTCAGTTCCCCTGCTTCAAGAGCGGTCAATTCGTCAAGCCTAAGCTCAACACCTGAAACCTTCAGCTTTCTCAAGAAATCCTTCTTGGAAAGGGGAGGATCCATTGACGCTCTTGTCTCCGCCACCTTTTTTCCTATTGTATTTTGTAATGCCATATCTTTCCCGCCCGCAATTTGGAGGCGAAAAGATAGTAGAGTTGCGGGTTATCGTCAACCACGGAAAAGAAGATATGAAAGCTTGACGATAAGCACCCCTTACGTAACGACAATATTGTTGTTATTTTATGTTTTGTCGTTACATTACAGGCTTTAAATTAACAAGAGAGGTTACAATGCCCGGGAAACCATTTCAATCGAAGCTTCAACCGTATGAGGAGGAGCTGTTTGGCTTGCGTGACAAAGGAATGAGCTTTAGGGCCGTGACGGAGGCGCTGAATCGGAAGTACAACCTTGGCTTGACCCATAACGCCGTGTTCTCCTTCGTCAAATCCCGCCGACCGGCGGGGCGCACATCCGGCAAGTCGCTGTTTTTCGAGGGTCTGTCACCCGATATCCGGGACGCTCTCGTTAAACAAATTGCGGCCGTCTGGACACACGATTCAACCGCACTCGAGGGGAATACCCTCACTTTAGGCGAAACCGTAAAGGTGCTTGAACTCGGCTTGACGATCAACGGGAAGCCACTCAGAGAACACCAGGAAGTGTATGGTCATGCCCGCGCCATTGAGCTGATCTATCGCTTGATCCGGCAACCCGCCGTAACCGAGGCCGATTTGTTCAACCTGCATCGGGCTGTCATGGATAAGTCCGCCATGGATGTGCTGAACCCGGTTGGAGATTGGAAGCAGGATTTCAACGGAATCACCGGGGTCAGCCAGGGCAAAAGTGTTTATATGGAATACGCCACCCCGATGGACGTCCCCCATCTTATGACCCGCTGGCTTAAGGACTTCAACAGCGCACTGGACAAGGCCAGCAAGCCGGCTACGGCGATCACCCTCTACACCTGGGCGCACATGAGCTTCGTTCGCATCCATCCTTTTTTTGACGGCAATGGAAGAATGGCCAGATTGATCGCCAACCTGCCCGTCCTGCGTGGTGGCTATCCTCCGATCGTCATCCCCCGCGAACAACGTGGACTCTACATCGACCTGCTCTGGGAATACCAAAACGCCGTCGGACAAACCAAACGCGGCTCACAATTGCTACCACGGCATCAGGCCATACACCGCTTTGAAGTCCTACTCAAAGCCGAATGGAAGGAAACTGCCAGCCTCGTCGAACAAGCCCGCCAGCGCGAAGCAGCGCGTTAAAATAGCCTGGTTATGCAGTTTACTCAATCACCAACAACCCTTTGTGTAGTCTAATTTAACCTAAAAAAGGGATTTAAACTACGAAACACGCGAAAGGAAATCATTGCAATTCAATAAGTTAGCAACTGGTTTTGATTGTCCGATGGCTTTACCTTTTGGTGAGGCGTTTGCAAGGATTTGCTCCTTGCACATCTAAATCATTATCAATCCTTTTCGTGTATTTCGCGTATTTAGTAGTGGTCTTAACTTACGTTTTCAGGTTTAAGAGAAAATAATCACCCGCTACGCTAGCAGCCTGTCGGGCTTCGCGCCTGTGGGGGGCTACCGGCGGAGACCGCCGGCTCCAGAATAAAATTTGCGTCAGCAATCAAGCATCATGTGCTGCCCATTGCTTAATTCGCCGAGGATAGCCCCCGCTTTTATTCTTTGGAGCCGGCGGTCTCCGCCGGTGGTGACTGTTGAGTCCGATTGAAACCTAACAGCCTTGGCGTCCTGCGGGACGCCAATGATCCAGGATCAATAATCACGAATTTCGAGCTTATGCTTGCGATGTTCGACTAGGAGCGTCTGAAGGATCTGAAAGCGACGGGCATCCATTTCGCCTGCAGCCAGCGCGGCCCGGAAAGCACAATTGGGTTCACGATCATGTTGGCAGTCCCGAAACCGGCACTGGCCATGTAGTGAGCGCAGCTCTCGGAAACCATATTCAATCTGCTCTCGCGTTAAATGAGCCAGACCAAAGGCCTGGAGGCCAGGACTATCTATCAACGCCCCACCGCCCGGCAGGTCATACCATCGAGCATGGGTGGTAGTGTGTTTTCCACTGCTCAACGCTTCCGAGATGATCCCGGTTTTGGCTCCCGCATCGGGCACCAAGGCATTGATCAGAGTCGTCTTGCCCATGCCCGATTGGCCTACCAACAGGGAGACCTGGCCTGCAAGCTGCTGGCGCAACGCCTCCACATCCCCCTCTTGCGCACTCAGCTCGAGAACAGGATGCCCCAGTTTCGCGAACGGCGCCAGCAGCTCGCGCCCACGTTGCAGCTGCGCGGTCAGATCGCATTTATTGAGCACGATTAATCCTTCAATATCTTGGGATTCTACCGCACAAAGACACCGCATGAGCAGTTCGTCGCTGAAACCCGGCTCCGTGGCCGCCACGATCACCACCTGCGTGACATTGGCGGCAATCAACTTCTCCTTAAAGGCATCGGCCCGATATAAAAGAGTCCGCCGAGGAAGCAGGACATTGATCACCCCCTGCGTATCGCCCGAGAGTTCGACCTCAACCTCATCACCACAGGCATACAGGCTCTTTTTACCGCGCGGGGAGCAAAGCCGGACAATACCGCCAGGGAGTTCCCCTTCCAACCGGACTTCATACTGGCGCCCATACGCCGCCACAATGCGCCCTTTAAGCGCGGGAATGTTTTGAGAAATCATGTGGATTTAATCTCTTATGCTTGATCCCCTCCTTGGAGGGGGGCTAGGGGTGGGTTTAAGTGCAACGATCCTTAACTTAGCGCCATTCTGGCCAGATCTTTTACGGCAGGAATTTACCGCGTTTTAGTTTCTCGGGCAGATAGGTATCGAGCACATAATTCAGACCATGCTTGGCAAAGGCCTGCTGCTCAACACGAACCCCCATTTTTAACATCTGATTGAGGGTATCCTGCCACTCTTTGTGATGGCGAATGAAGGGATCATTTTTCAGAGCATCTTTGGCCCGCTTGATATCCACTTCTTCCAGGGGATGAGTGGCATCCTGCAGGCCAAAGTCCAGAATGTCCTGCGGAGTTACCCCCAAATAATGCGCCTGCGGGACACAAAAGAACTTGTTGATGTGAGCGGCTTGGCCGGAGCCCACCTTCAGAGTACGGTAAATATTGCAGTACCCGTAGGGGTCCCCGTCGGTGAACACCAGGACCGGCAATTTCTGGTCATCTGCCAGACGCCGGATAAATCGGCGACAAGCCCGGGTCGGCACTCCGCTCATGGAAATGAGCACGCACTTCGCCGTGTCATAATACTGATGGTGAACCAAACGCTGGAATAGCGAGGAGGTCTCAATCACCAGAATGAATTTAGCGTTCGATTCAAATTTCAAATGCTCCACCCGCGACGGGATGCTCCAGGCACCCGAACCCAACTTACTACAATTAATTTTAACGACTTCACCCGTAGCCGGATTCTGATCAATTACGATCAGGGGCCCCGTGACATCACCACCGCGCTCCTCGGGGATGTAACCGATCTGCTCACGGTTGACCCCGAGCATCGCTTCCATGTCATCTAACAGTGAGTCACTTTCAGGCTGCTCATCAAACCGGCATTCCCCCCAGCTTTTGCTGTTGTAATAGATCTCACGCTTACCCGCGATGTCGTTCTTGTCGATCAGATCCTTTTTGGTCGTCGCCAGCAACCGCATGGTTTGCGCAAAGGTCTTAACCGTATTGTAACTGAGCGTTCGGGTAGCCATTTTACCGCGAATCTCAAAATAGCCCACCTTGGGGTCATACTTGACATTAGTTAGCGCGCGGATCGGAACCCGCAGGGAGGGTTTTTTCAGCTTCTTGATGATATCATTGTAGACGTCACGGCCCACCGAGAGAATTTTGCCCGCAACACCCTGTCGGGAAATCATTAACGCTTTATCGTCTGTTCCAGTGGATTCTTTAACTGCTTTTCTTGCCATATTTTGAGTCCTCGTCAGGTTTCCAAATGCGAGCGCTCTAACATCGTCTGCAAGGTGGTCACCACGCGCGTCTCATCCTTGTCCGGCAGATCCAGAATATCCTTCAAGCCCTTCGCCAAATGCGGAATGTATTTCACGATATAGGAACGCTTCCGCTCCGCCTCATGCTCGCGATTCCGGCGACTGAGATGAACCGAAAGGCGGCGTCCGCATTCTTGCATGCAAAACGTAATTTCACGGACAATCTCGGGGTAATGGGCGATAGCCTCCTTGCTCTCGCTTGTGAAGGGTACCCACACGCTGGCGATATGGACCATGATCACGGCAGGCCCGATGGGCAGGGAGCCGCGGGGTTGGGCCAACCCGTAGTTTTTCCAATTCACGCCGACAATCGCCTTGGTAATCGCACAGGCGCCACCCATGTAAAGCAGAGGGACCCGATTGGCAAAGCGTAGTAAACGCACAGGATCATCTGCGCTCAGCCCCTCATTCTCGCCCGCTTTGGCAAAGGCCATGCCGACTTCCACCTGAAACGGATTTCCGCGGTAGACGGTGGGGTCGCGCGAGACTGCCGTTATAAATTCAGCCTGAATCTCTTTCGCCAGTCCGCCCGTGATCAATTCCTCGCCAATCGGGGACAGACAGTCCGTCGGAGGGCGCATCAACTTAGTATCATTCACCGCCTTGAATAGCGTTTCAACTTCCCGGTTCGCAACACGGCGTGGATTGGCTTTGGGATCCAGTCCTGACCGCGTACAAATATCAAGGGCCGTCTGACTGCTCACTCGCGAGAAATCTTCCGAAAGCGCTCCGCGCAGTGTGCGCGATTCGGTGTCGCGCAACATCTGCATCAACATCCCTAATTCGACGCCATGCGGGTGTGGCTTGATCTCTAGTGGCGGAGTCGGGAGCTTATCGACCAATCTCAGCCACGAAATCCACTGGCCCTCCACAAGTGGCGTACCCGCGTTATCACTGGCATCGCCTTCTTTATTCAAAAGATTAATCCGGTAATGCAGCTGGAGGTGGGGATTAGCGATCAGGCATTGCCGAAGGAACTCATCCACGGAGAGCTTGCCTCGAACGTACTGGGCTTCCATTTCAATCGTGACCGACGTCCCGTGCGCCTGGGTTTCAGGTGCGACGGCATTCCCATCGGCGCCGACTCTCGAAAAGGAAGGGAGCCAATCCAATTCCACATCTTTGAGAATATTGGGCGTATTTTTGCGGGTATCAATCTGGACTTCGACATGGTGCGCCCGCTTCGACCGGGGCAATTTTGACAGAATGCGGATCGCCGTCCCCGTCGTCAACTGCCCATACATCCCCGCTGCACTAATTCCGATCCCCTGCTGTCCGCGCGACATTCGCAACCGGTGAAACTTGGAGCCGTATAACAATTTAGCAAAGATACGCGGAATTTGCTGGCGCATAACGCCGGGCCCATTATCCGTAACCTCCATTCGGAACCGCTTCTCGCCAGACTGGGTAATCTCGACACTGATTTCGGGCAGAATCCCGGCTTCCTCACACGCATCCAGCGAATTATCAACCGCTTCTTTGACGGCCGTCAGCAGGGCTTTGCGTGGGCTATCAAATCCGAGAAGGTGCCTGTTTTTGAGAAAGAATTCAGATACCGAGATCTCGCGTTGTTGGCGCGACATCGTCTCAGCGGTGGCTTTGGGTGCGGGGGTTCGTGCCATAGGGGTTCCTCCAAAAAAATATCACATCACGCGCGCCCGAGTTCGCGACTTCGCTGGGCAGCCGCCTGAATCGTGCGCTCAAGAATATCGCTAATCACCGTGGTTTCCAAAACCTCACGGCCAGCGGCCGTCGTTCCTTTGGCTGAAGTCACGGCCGTCGCAAGCTCTGCCGGGCTCATCTGTTTAACCAACAATAACTGTGCCGTTCCGCTCATGGTCTGGGCAGCGAGAATCACGGCTTGTTCGCGTGGCATCCCTTCTTTGACCGCACCCTCCACCAGTCGGTCCAGCAAATAGGCAAAGAAAGCCGGACCCGACCCGCTCAACGCGGTGACGGCATCAAACAGGGTTTCAGGGACTTCAAGCGCCAGACCGCAACAGCCTAATAAGTTCGCCACCAAGGCGCCATCGGCCGCCGTCGCACGGCTCCCTCGGGTAAACACATTCATTCCGGCTCCGACAAGACATGCGATATTCGGCATCACGCGCACCACCCGGCCAGCAGGTAAGAGGGATTCCAAATAAGTCGTGGATTTCCCTGCCGCTATGGACACCATCAAGTGATCCCGTGAGATGGCGGGAGCCAGACCTGTCAACACCTCGCCCAGCTGTTGCGGCTTCACCGCTAATACACAAACAGGAACATGGCTGATCACCTCTGTGTTTGAGGACGTAATACTGACGCCATACTCATGGCGGATCACCGCCAACCGATCGTGGCTAATATCGGAAACGATGATTTCGTCGGGATTGGCAAACTTATTGGCAATCAATCCCGAAATAATGGCTTCCGCCATTTTTCCTGCCCCGATAAATCCAATTTTTTGCATCATTTCCCTTTTTCAGTCAAAATAGTCCAGCCCTTGAAGAGGGTTTCCACCACGTAGGTATAGGGCTTTAAAATCACGTTACGCCCTGGAATCCTTATAAAACTAGCTACAACCAAGAGAGTGGTGTAGACCACCAGTGCCAGCAGGATCGTAGTCCCCAGCACACTACTGATGCCGCGGCTCCTGGGTTGCCTTGACGAGGGTGCTTCTGACTCCTCCCAATCGGCAGGAAGTTTATCATTAAGCTGCCCTTTCTCATAGGCATCCAACACTTCCAATACCCCGTTCAGGGTCCGCTCGGAAGCAATATGTCCATGCAGTCGGTGAACCGTTTCAACCACCTCAGGCGCCGCATTGGCCGGACATGCCGTAAGACAGGGCGGTTCCAATCCCATCATGCTGATATCATTATGCCCATCGCCCACCACCAGAATCTGAGAGTTAGCAACCTTTAGATGCCGGGCGAGTTCCGTAACCGCCAACCCCTTGGTAGAGGGAATAATGCTGATGCATATTTCGTCAACTGACTGAAAAATCGCCATATTTTTATAAGGCTTGGCAAGCCTACGCACAATTTCAGAACTAAATGCAGCAGAGCTTTCATCATCAAACCGAAAACTCAATCGTTGTCGATTGGACACCAAAACCCGCGCAAACGGATTTTGAGACAGAACGGATTGTTTGATAGCTCGCAGCATCTGCCGGGTGGTAAGTTTCTCTTTCCACTGCAGCCACAAAATTCTCAAATTCCAAACCCAATGAGGAAGAAATCCCCGTTTTTTGCATTCGAAAATGAAAGCGTGATTAATAATCACATAATCCGGCGCGATGCCGAACATACGCATGGGCTTGAAGATTTGTTTGTAGCCCCGTAAACTCCGCCCCGTGCAGACCACCCAAATGATTCCATAGTTCGTTCGAAGTTCATTAATTTTTGAACGAAAAGCCCGGTATTGGCCAAATTCTGGACGAGCCCCCATCACCGTGCCATCTGCATCGGTGACAAACATCCGAATTCGACAGAGAATATTTTCAGGCGAATTCATGCGGATAAATAAATAGGGCCGGCATGCCTTTCAGCGTACCGGCCCGGAACTCAATTACTTGATCTTAACCGTCTCATTTCTTTGTCGCGGCCGATTCCTTGATCAGATTCAAGGCGATCACTTCGCGCTGGATCTGGTTGGTTCCTTCATAGATCTGCGTAATTTTCGCATCACGCATCATCTTCTCCACGGGATACTCCTTCATGTAACCGTAGCCGCCCAGAATCTGAACGGCATCCGTCGTCACCTTCATGGCCGTATCCGACGCAAACAGCTTACACATGGCGGATACTTTGCTGATGTTTTTGGCGCCACTATCAATGTATCGGGCGGCAGCATAGATCAAGGCGCGAGAGGCTTCCACCTGGGTCGCCATATCCGCCAACATGAACTGAACGCCCTGGAAGGAACCAATCGGCTTACCGAACTGACGACGCTGGCGGCTATAGGCGACCGCTTCATCCAGCGCACCTGCGGCAATTCCGAGTGCCTGAGCCGCAACGCCGGGACGGGAGCTGTCCAACGTCTTCATCGCGACAATGAAGCCCATACCCTCTTTGCCCAACAGGTTCGCCTTGGGAATCCGACAGTCTTGGAAAACTAATTCGCGGGTCGCGGAAGCGCGAATACCCATCTTGTTCTCCTTTTTACCAAAGGTGAAACCCGGGGTGCCCTTCTCCACAATGAAAGCCGAAGCGCCACGTGCGCCCTTCGCCTTGTTGGTCATCGCCACAATCGAATAAATCTCAGCTTCACCACCATTGGTGATCCACTGCTTGGTGCCATTCAAAACATAGTGGTCGCCATCCAATACCGCAGTGGTAGTAATGCCACCTGCATCGGATCCGGCGTTGGCCTCGGTCAACCCGAAAGCCGCCAGTGATTTGCCTGAAGCAATTCGAGGCAGGTATTTTTTCTTCTGCTCATCGGTACCAAAAAGAATGATTGGGAACGTACCTAGAGCGGTCGCGGCCAGAGCCAAGGCAATTCCGGAACATACCTTTGAGAGTTCCTCAACGGTTACGGCAAGATCCATGATCCCACCGCCCATTCCGCCATATTCCTCACTGATGTAGACTCCGCAAAGATCGGCGTCAGCAAACACTTTTACGATTTCATGAGGGAATTCATTGACTTCATCATAATGCTCGCGGATCGGCTTGATCTTCTCTTGTGCGACTTGTCGACAAAGATCTCGAATCATTACCTGCGCTTCAGTCAAACCATAATCCATGTTATTCACTCCAATAAGTTACAGTCAATCAAGGCTAGCCTTCACCAGCAGAAACATACGGGACTATAGAAAACCCCCCGTAAAGGAGCAAGGAAATCCTTTTTATCCTCACGCGATCAAAGGATCCGTCCGGCGGCTTCCTCACGCGCCAATGCGGCACGGAGCACGAAAGCAGTACACCAGACGTGTGAAAAACCCGCCACATTGCCATGATTACGATAGTGCGCCCCAACGTCACAAGCGGCATGCCGGGCGTCCTTTTCAAGCAACCCCACCGAGTTGCCATACGGTGACCAATCGATAAAATAGAACTGCTCGGCCACCATGCCTTCATACGCATTAAACTGCCCGTCTATCAAGGGCGTTAATTGCGCCGCATAGGCCCAGTGATCATCGGCCAATTGCGTCCAACGCCCGTCTCCGGTGATAGCCGCCAGCTCCCGCAAACTTGAGTCGATATCCAAACCGTAAACGTGAAGATGATTATTCTTGAAAGAGGCCAAGTCGCCTCCCCGCGCGCATAACCCATAAACGCCTAAAAGGGTACGAGGATCCAGTTCATGATCAAACGATTTACGCCAGAGATAAAGCCACTCGGCGGCTTGGATGCAGGTTGCCAGATCTTCTGGTCGGCCGGTAATTTTATAGCCTTCCAGATAGGTATTCACCGCAATATAGATATCCTCGGAGGTCACGCATTCGCCCACATCTTCCGGCGCTCCATAGAGTTGCCCGGATTCCACGCTGGCACGGTAATGATCCAACCCTTCCCGAATCAACCCGACATCCTCCCATTGGCCCAGCTTGGCCAACTCACTCCAGACCAGGATCCAGATCATTCCCGCCGTCCCCTTCAATCCCGCCGGCTCCCCCGTCCGGGCATCGACGCTCAGCGGCAACGGCCAACCGCGGCGAGCCAGCTCCGCAACCTTGCCCGCCTGCGCCACGATCTGGCCTCGCAGTTCATCCCTAAATGGCAACACAGCAGAATGCCGGCGAAGCAGGCGGGCGGCACGCCAGAGTGAATCTCCCAGCGTCCGCAGGTGCAGGTGGTACGGGTTCGCCATCCAGTTTCCATCCAGCCCGCCCGGTAGCTTGGAAGCAAACATGCTCCCAGCTCCGCCGCGAGTTGGAGCATAACGCGTCCACCAATATCCAGACGGTGACACCACACCCGCCTTCACCAATCCATTCCAAGTATCGAAAACCGAAGCCAAGGCTTGGCGATCCCCTTTGCGGACACCCCATTCCACCAACGCCTCGAAAACCAACCAGCCACTTGCCCAGCCCAGCGGCATCTCATGACGGTCGAGTGAGCCACCGGCACTTTCCGCGATCTGCTGTCCCACACGATCAAAGGCCACCGTATAGCGGAAATAGTGTTCTACGGGATGATAGTGCCAGTTTAACAACGCATTGCGTGTTGCCAAGGCATAGGTTCCCGGCAATTCGCAGGCGCTCCGCCCCGTGGAGGAATGGTAATTATCCCGAAGAAAGTTCAATAGCGATGCCTGCCTACCCTCCAAGCGGACTGCACGAACCGACCAGCTGATCGTGCCGGGCGCGGTTACCGAGTGGACCCCCTTGATCGGCGCGGTGTAGTCATGTCCAACCGGGCGATAAGGCCGTTCACTCGCAGGAAGTGAAGCCACCAAGCAAGGTACGCCGTCTTCATATTCAAACCCTATGCTAGCCTTCAGTTTCTGATTTCCGCACTCCCCGTGTGGTGCGATTTCAAGCAAAGACCATCCCTCGCCATCATGTAAGGCGACCACCGGCTGGGCCGCACGCCAAACATCGAACTCCCAAAAAAAGCTCTGAAATCGTTCCGGCTTCGCCATCCCAGCCTTGAATCGAGGGTAATACTGCCCAGTGGAATCCTGCTGGTTGTCACCCCAGAAGAGGCCAGGAATACACCAGAACGGCTTCGTCATGGGAGCTAGGGGTAAACGGCACATGGCAGAAAAAACTTCACCCGGCCGCACATCCCATTCGGACCGTAACCACCCCTGCTCCACTTCCTTGACCGTCGAGGGCAGGTTCCCGGCCCATTGTATCTTGTTGTTGATAGAGTTCATATTTTTTTCACTTGCGGCCCATAGGACGCCAAGACTGTTAGTTCCTTACGACTTGAATCAATCGAATTATGGTCATGATTTGTACAAGAAAAGAGTTTTCAGAAGCTCACGAAGGAGGGAATGTTTACGCCTTCCGCCTATGTCCGGAAATACCGGACTCCGGCGGACATGTCGGCGAAAATGCCAGGTGTTTGAATTCCAAAAATAATGCGGTTGCGGCGTACTCGCCGCAGCCGCCTTTGCGTGCTTTGCGTGCTTCTGTTCAAAATCTTCCTCTTGGTTCCGGCTAAGCCGGGTTAGG
>JBBQNS010000016.1:0-48536 GCA_038330175.1 Kiritimatiellia bacterium | reverse complement strand
AGGCGTGAAATAATAAACAGACCTTAACCTGTTTATTACGTGGAGGATACATCGTTTTGAACTAAACAATGTCCGGCAAGGGGAGAGGAGGCCTGCTAAATCCATTCCCTCTCCCCTCGCGGGCTGAGGTTTAGGGTGAGGGGCGTTGCGCCTGATCAGGTTCACGAGAGGGCTGCCAGTTTGCCTATGCGACGTGCCCGGTGATTACAAATCTTTCAAAATGGGCTTCAGTGCCGGGAAGAGCTGTTGATAGAGCCTGTGCTTTTCGCGATAGAACGCATGGCGCTTAGCGTCAGGCATAAAAATGCGATCCCGCTTCACAAAAATCTGGACCGCCTCTTCCGCCGATTTAAATACGCCAGTCGAAAGTCCGGCCAGCATGGCCGCGCCGAGCACCCCCGCTTCTGTAATATGAGGGCGGACAACGGGGATTCCCAATATATCGGCCCGGAGCTGCATGCCTGAATTGGATTTTGCTCCGCCACCTGAAGCAATGAATTCGGTGGTGTCAATGTTGAGCCGGCGAAGGGCCTCGATGCCGTGAACAAAATAAAGCGTGGTCCCCTCGCGAATGGCTTTGAGGATTTCACCGCGGGTGGTGTTCATCTTCAGGCCGACGATCACGCCAGACGTGTCTGGCGAATGATGGGGCGGGGGATCGAAATGGGGCAGAACCAAAAGTCGGGTGGGCTCCTCCGGGAGCTCCTCGTCCAGATACTCGTATATGCCTTTCCCTGAAGGAGGCACATCGGCAGCGGCAAAGACGTCACGGAACCATTTCACCAGCAGTCCGCTCTGATTATAGAGAAAAGAGACATACAGGTCCGGCAGGACATGGTGTTCGATATTCAAATCTTCGCGCAGGATCCCGAGAGGATTTTGCGGCTTCTTATACATTGGCGTGATGCAGTCGAAAGAGCCCATACCATAAACGGCACGACCCGCCGAGATGCCACCGCATCCCAGCGCATTACAGCACTGGTCATGTCCGCCCGCGACCACGTGGACGCCTCGGGGAAGACCCAGTTCGGCTGCCATGGAATGGGAAACAGTCCCGATGACCGTTCCGCCGGGAACGACCCGCCCCAGTTTTTGGCGCGGAATGTCGCTCCAAGTAAGGAGTTCGTCGGACCAATCGTTCCGAGTGAGGTCGAATAAAAACGTGCGATTGGCATGCGAATTGTTCGCTACGGCCTCAGCTCCCAGCATGAAGGCAATGAAGTCCGACCAGAGCAGGAAATAATCGGCTTGCTGGTAGATGGCGGCGCGGTGTTCACGCAGCCAGAGCAATTTCGGCAGGGAATAGTTCGGGCCAATGAGGTTGGGGTTGATGGAATATAAGCGCTCGCGACCGAAGTGTTCCAGCAGCCGGTCCATGTGTTCTTTGCCCCGGTCGTCAACACACAGAATACTGTTATCAAGGATCTTGCGGTCTTTGGTTACTGGAACAAAGGCCTCGCCGAACGCACTGATGGAAAGCACCGTAACTGGATCGGTCCCGCTTTGGGCGACCACCTCGGCGATGACGGCTTTCGCCTCCGCCCAGACCTGCTCGCTGCTCAGTTCCGACCAGCCGGGCTTCGGGTGCAGCATGTCGTATTCGCGGTACGCCTGCGCAATGCAGGTTCCGTCAAGCCCGAACACACCGGCCTTGCAGCCGGTGGTTCCGAGATCTAGGCCGAGCAGACTCATAGGCTCTTGAGCTCGTAATGGAGGTATTTGGTGAAGGCTTCACGGACCGACGCCGCCACATGGCCCGAGGTGATGCCAACGTGGTGGCGATAGCCTTCCTGTCCGATATACTCCAGGGTGTTTTGAAGATTAGGGATTTTGACGACACCGGCACAGCCGAAATAGCCCTCTTCAATGGGGTCCTTTGTGAATTCGCCTTGTCCCAGATAACACCACAATTTCCCATTCACCGTCTTGGAGCTGGCGTAGGTCATCGGGGTCGCGGCAATACGGCCGACGTTGCAGCCCCAGCCGCAGCCGGCGCCCAGCGCTTTGGCGAACATCGGGTGATCAACGATGTCGCCCTTGGCTGTCATCATGCTCTGGGGAACCGGGCCACAGTGGAATAGAATGCATTTATCGGGATCATCCCCGTAATTATTGTTCCAGTCGAGGCAGGTTGACGGGCTCTGCGAAGCCAGTGAGAGCGCATACATCGGGACCGCGTTGCAGACATCCAGTTCGCAGGCGGAAATGATGCCGCGATCGTTCAGTTCGCTGACAATGACACAAGGCGCCACGCCCAGTTCCTTTTCAAGCTCGAGCCAGCAGCGCAACGCCATACAGTCCATCTTGTATTCGGCGATGAGGTCGTCCAGCACAACGCCCAGCTTGGTCAGCGTTTCGAATTTCTCTTTCGGAACATTCGTCCAGTTGGTGTAGTTCTTGAGGCGCTCGGCCTTGGCGACAAACTGATCACTGCTCGCCTTGACGTCGCGAATGCGGAGGAACACTTCTGAAAGGTCCAGGGTTTCGGTGGTGATGCCGTGGTGCTGCAACGTCAACTCATCGAAGCGGACGGTTTTGAAGGCGGTGGTACGCGCGCCAATGGCGCCGACCGTCATTCGTTTGAGACTGTTCGTTACGCGGCAGACCGCAGCAAACTGGTGGACATGGGTTTCGAACGTTTTGCTGGTAGGGGCCACCGTATGCGGCTGGAAGGTGGTGAAGGGCAGATCGTACTGGCAGAAGACATCCATGACGGAGAACTTGCCGCAGAACGCATCGCGCCGGTCGGCAAAGCCCATTTTGCCAATATCGTCGGGATAGGCCTGAACCAGAATCGGCACGCCGCAGTCCTGCAACGCGGCAATGGCGCCGGTTTCGTCACCAAAGTTGGGAAGGCAAAGGATGACGCCATCAAATTTGCCACGATTATCCTTCAAGAACTGCGCGTACTTGATCCCGTCCGTGGTGCCTTCCACCGCGCCGAATTTGGTCAAGGATTCATCCATCATCAGGGAGCCGTAGCCGAGCTTCTTCAGGACGGACGTGATTTCCATCCGGGCTCCGGAAATCAATTTCTCCGGGAAGAAGCCGCGGTTGCCGAAATAAAGTGCGAAGGTAACGGGTTTGGTTTTCATCATTATAGTTAGCTTTCTGGGTTAAGAATATTTGCAGAGTCCTGTACTTCGAGATCTTCACGGATAATAGTCAGCATCGCCGCATAGACGGCGTTTTGGGCTTCGCGCACGCCTTTGGCAAGCGACTGCTCGTAGGGTTGGCGGATCGCCGTGGCAACATTGATTTTGGCTATGCCGTGTTTCATGGAGTCCATGATGTATTCCTTGCGGATACCGGTTCCGCCGTGAAGCACCAGGGGAATCCCGGTCTGCTTGTGAATGCGGTCGAGATGCTCGATGTTCAGTCGCGCGGCCACTTTCGTTTTACCCTTGGCGGCAGCCGAAATGGCGCCGTGGATATTGCCGATCGCGACCGAAAGCCAGTCGACTCCCGTGGCTGCCACAAACCGCTTGGCCTCCTCGGGGTCCGTAAAGCCTTTGCCTGAAGCGAACAGTTCTTCATACGGAGGAAGGGGGCCGGCTTCATGGCCCATCACGGCGCCCAACTCGGCTTCCACGGGAATGCCTGCGGCATGGGCCAAGTCGACCACCTTCTTCGTGCAGGCAATGTTTTCGTCCAGCGACAGGCGCGACCCATCCACCATGACGGATTCATACCCAGCCTTGATCGCACGACCAATGATCGCCACGTAGTCCACGCGCAAATCATCCTCATCGATGACGGGGACGTGGTCGAGATGCAGGCGGGTATGGCGGGGAAGCTTGAATTTATTGTACTCGTTGCGAACGGCTTCCAAGCTTTGGGATTCGAACTTTTCCCACTCGAGGCGGGCGACCACCACCAGGCCGAAACTGTTGCAATCCTTAAGCGCCTTCACAACGGGCTCAACCATGGGGAGGTAGGGGATGTTGAAGGCCGGTATCACGGCGCCGGTCTGGCAAGCTCGTGCGATCAGCTGGTTTGTCGAGGTATACGCCATAAAAATTCCTTTCAATAACTGCGGGATAGTCTGCCGCAAAACCGGTTCTTGGGGAAAGGACAGATAAGCAATCTCGTGAATAATCCTGCCGATAAAAACACATTTCGTAAAGTGAATTCGGGAAGACGCCGTGGGCAATGGGCGTAGATGCCCCCACGTCCCGAAAGTATATCGAACTCCAGCCAGTGTGAATCAGCGTAGGTTAGTGGTTAAGCGCCTCTTCTCCTCCCACCAACCTTTGAAAACCTGTAGGAGCAGCGCTTGCGCGCGATGTCCACCTGGAGCCCATATAGGCAGCAATATTAGCGCGAAGCACGGGTGGTTCGACGGGCTCATCACAGGTAGGGCGACTGCATATCAAGCTAAGGGCGTATACTGCTTCTTTGTAGGGCATCCGGTTGCGGGCCTCCAAGGTCTCTGGAAATGGTTGATGCATTGCCTGTCCCTTGGCCAGCCTTCGGACTCAACAGTCACCATCGGCGGAGACTGCCGGCTCCAAAGGTTGACCGCCTTGATTGCTGCAGCAAATCTTATCCTGGAGTCGGCGGTCTCCGCCGGTAGCCCGCCACAGACGCGAAGCCCGACAGGCTGCTAGATCGATCTAGGTCACTCCTCGTACCGACCGTACCGCTGTATAGCGGCCATCAGTAAACGCATCCCGGTTAGCCGGCTACCATTGTTGATGGACCCTGCGGTTCCAAACGCCAGACCGCGCTGAGCCCGAGCCTGATCAAAATCTCGCAGAAATTCGGCTACCATATTAGCCTCTTCATTCCGGCTGAAGGTAAACGGTGCCAACTGCCCTTCGATCACGGCCTGAGGGCAATGCTCGCGGATTTCACGGACCGTCAGCGTAGGGCCAAAATTGGTGCCGGTCATGTTCAGGGTCCCGAGTTGGGGGAGCAAATGACTCATGGCGGAGTCACTATGCTGGTAGCGTCTATCCTGACTATCAGGCGAATAGCGACCAAAGACCGCGCGATGGATGGGCATTGCGAAGGCTTCATACATTTCGACGTTAAACAGGCAACAGTTGTCATCGTACCAGCTCCACCCATGTGGAGCGGTGCTCGCATCATAGCCGGCCGCCTCATCAATCACCCGGGCCCGTGCCAGGATCGCACGGCCCAGCACCTCACTAAACCGGCACATCAAGCCGGGATCGTCGAAATACAGCAGCAAAAGGTTTTCTACCCCATAAATGGAGCTTGCAAAGGTACAAGGGCCGCGTTGCCCGCGGTAAAGAGGGACTTCAAGCCCAAGCCCAGTCAGTCGGCTTTTCTCCTGTGCCCAATTTTCCGGAAAAATAAAATCATGCAAATTCTCAAGCCGGCGCTCCACGCGATCGAGTAATGCGATCAGTTCCTCCCTCGTATTCGCGGAGGGATGGAGCCACCATGACCCGTTCGGCCCGCCTTCCCAAACGTTCTTGGACTCGAAAACGTCGTGGAGTCCCTTGATCTCCGGCCATTTTTGCGTGCTATCGGCCGGGGTCTCATTCAGTAGGCGACGTCCCACAATTTTCTCGGAGAGATCGTTGTAGCGTCTGCTGAGATCGAGTGCCCAGGCTTCGTCCTGATAGAGAAAACGCCACGTGTCTTCAGCCTCCCCCAATTCAGCGAAGACGCACTCCCGATTGCAGCTGGCCACAAAAGGCACTTGCGGAATGCTTGTCCCAAAGGGGGCTTGCAAGGCTGTCTTCTGATCTGCCCAGAACCTGTCCAGATCGACCGACGCAAGGCCGCCATGGGCGGCAGTCTCCGCCAGCAAGGCATCCACCTTATGTTTATGTTCCGCCGTCGCCTGTTCGTATGCACCCATAAAAGCGTTCCTCTTGGTTTGAATCAACTTCTTGACTGCTTGATTTACCGACGGGGTGTAACTGACACGGGTGGAGCGAGGCTAAGCCGCCGCGTGACGTTTCGCGGTACGCCGCACCCATGGCGTGGCCGGTTTCGAGCATGACGGCGACGGCTTCGTCAAACGAGATGCGGTGCCGTCCGTCCGAGAGTAATGCATATTCAGCACAATCGAGAGCGCGCATGGCGGCAAAAGCGTTGCGCTCAATGCAGGGGATCTGCACAAGACCCAGAACGGGATCGCAGGTCAAGCCCAGGTGATGTTCTATGCCCATCTCCGCCGCGTATTCAACTTGGCCGGGCGTACCGCCGAGGAGCCAGGCGGCAGCACCCGCAGCCATAGCGCAGGCGGTTCCAATTTCGCCCTGACACCCGACCTCAGCCCCAGAGATGGAACCATTGGTTTTGATCAAGTTGCCAATCAGGCCTGCTGTGGCCAGTCCGCGGAGAATTTCCGTCTCCCCAAGATCCAGGATCTGTTGGCAGTAACGTAACACGGCGGGGACGACCCCACAGGAGCCACAGGTCGGGGCGGTGACGATTTCGCCGCCGGCCGCGTTTTGCTCCGAGACGGCAAGGGCGTAGGCCCCGAGATGGGCCCCGCGTGCAAGCGGGGTGTTCCAGGCATGCCGGGCCTTGCGAAAAGCGGTGGCGGCTCGGCGCTCGAGCTTCAGGTCGCCCGGCAATGTACCTTCCACTGTGATGCCTTGGTTGATCGCGGCGGTCATGATTTCCCAGCGGTGCTTTAACTCCGGCCAGAGATTGGGATCCTCGACTGAATCCACATAGCGCCACAAGGGCAGACCGGTTTCCTGGCAATGCTTGAGCAAGCTTGCCATGGTGGTCAGTGTGTAGAGTCCTCCTACTTGTGCCTCCAAGCCGTCGTCTGAAGCCAGTGCACCGCCACCGATGCTGTAGACAACCCAAGGATCGGTGCCCGTGCCGGCGGCGTCGATTATCTCGAACCGCATCGCGTTGGGGTGGCGGGGCAAGGTGGTTTCCGGGCACCACACAAGCTTCACGAGGCGTGGGCCGAGGGTTTCGCGGAGGGCGATGTCGGTCAGGTGTCCGCGCCCGGTTGCGGCGAGGGCGCCAAAGAGGGTGACTTGGATCGGGTCGTATCCGGCATGACGTGCCAGATACATCCGGGCGGCCCTCACAGGCCCCATTGTATGACTGCTGGAGGGGCCGTGTCCGATCCGAAAAAGCTCGAGGATGGATGGCATCATAAAGGCCGCGCCCTCGGCACTCTGCCGGCTTTGTTGAAGCGGGCGTAGACCCAATTAATAGTGCGTTGTTGCATGCGCGTGAAGGTAGTCCCTCCGCCCCATCAAGGTCAAGGGCGGACGCAGAATCGTCGAGATTCTCTTTGATCTTTCATGGGACGCCGGAGCCCTGAGCAAGGCCGAGCGTGGGGTTAATCTTTTTTGGATATTTAATGCAACTCACAAACACCCGAAGGACGCGCCATGCGCCCGATAGCAGCTATTGAATAGGTAATTAATTGACGGGTTCTAAGCAATCTGATGTCTTTCTGAGATCTCCAATACACCCTGTATTCACACGGCTCAGCAAGCTTCGCCCTCCAAAAGACATGATTTGTAAGGTGGAGATGATTCTTTTGGAGGGCGAAGCTTGCTGAGCCGCGTGGGCAGGGCGCCTCACGCAAGTCCATCTTGAGATAAACAACGCCTAGCGTGGCGAAAGATCGATCAAAAGCTGAAGAGCATGATTCAGGATAACATTTTTCGGTTTCGGCGTTGTTAATTGATTGATTTGTGATAAATTGGTTTTAGTTTTTTTGAAACCGGGAAATGAGAGCCGACTAAGGGAGATACTGCTCATGAACTATCTTTTCTATGGTGTGTGTTTGCTGCTGTTCCTAGCGGTGCCGACGTGGGGGCAGGGGAAGAGTGATGTGTCGTGGAATGCCACACCCAACGACGTGAATAATCTCATGAAGAGCATGAAGGACATGATCGGCGTGAGTTACCGAACTCAAGTCGCAACGCTGGAAGAGATTGATATCAATCCCGCCCAAAATCCTCTGCTGTACCGGTCGGGTCATTATAATTTTTCCTACACCGATGCTCAGCGTAAGCGGCTTCGCGAGTATGCCCTGGCGGGGGGGATGCTGGTCTATAACACCGGCCTAGGGTCGGCTCCGTTCTACCGCTCTACCGTCAGGGAACTGGCCGCCATTTTTCCTGAACAGCCCATTCAACGGTTGACCTCGGATCATCCGATTTTTCATTCCTATTATGATGTCGATCACGTCAAGTACTGCCCAGGAGTGAGAAAGGCAGGATTTTTAGGGGATGAGCCTTGGTTTGATGCGGTAGAGATCAATTGCCGGGTGGTGGCGCTCGTCTCGCGATGGGGTATGGCGGTGGGGTGGGAAGATAAAGTAGAGCCTGAGTTCCAAGCCTATGAACCTGTTTCCGCAAAGAAACTGGGTGTGAATATTTTTGCCTATTCTTCCGCCATGCGCGCTTGGGCTAAGAGCCAGGCCCAGGCCATTAAGTTCATTGATCGTCCGGAATCCAGCGCGGACAAAGTGGCCATAGTTCAAGTGATTTATGACGGGATTTGGAAAACCCGTCACGCCGGACTTTCTGTCATCTTGCAAACATTTAATCAAAAAACCGAAGTGCCGGTGAAGTACGCCGTCAAGGAGGCTCGCCTAACGGACCCTGCAATCTTTAATGCCCCGCTGCTGTATTTGACCGGGCACGAGTTCTTTTCACTGCGCAAAAGTGAAGCCGAACAGCTTAAGAAGTATTTGGAAAACGGGGGATTTTTGCTGGCCGAAGCCTGCTGTGGACGAAAAGGCTTTGACCTATCCTTTCGCCAGCTGATGGCGGCCGTATTCCCGGGTGCTCCGCTTAAGCCCATCCCTCAGAGTAATTCTGTCTTCCACACGCCCAACGATGTGCAGCGGGTTGGGGTGACTCCGTTGTTGCAGCAGGATTTGGGAACAGCCGTGATCCAGCCGCGCTTGGAAGGAATAGAAGTGAATGGCCACCTTGCTGTGATTTATAGTCCTTTCGGCATGGCGGGTGGCTGGGAAATGTCGCAGAGCCCCTACGCGAAAGGCTATGATGATGTTAGCTCCCAGCGCTTGGGCCAAAACATTTTGATGTATGTGGTGACGCAGTGATGGGCACGGGGGCCGTCATGTTGCTTGGGACGCGGCTGGGCCGGCTAGGTCTGTTGGTAGCCTGCCTGCTGTTGGTTGTGCCCGTCGCCTTAGGTTCCGCGCCGAGTGGGAACGATGTCTTGCGTGATCTCAAATTGGCGAAAAAGCCGGCGGAGCGAAAGGCGATTATCGATGAGGCACTGGGTAAGCAGCATTTTCTCCGATATTTAAGTGTTCAAAGCCTGTCGCAGGGAGATTCCAATGGAGCTCCGTTTATCGATTTGATGACCAAGGAGCCGAGTTCCGGCATGACCGTTAAGTTTAAAGTGGTCAAAACCCAGTCGTTAATAAAACTGAAGGAAGCCCCTGAGACCCAGGTGGGCGATGCCGTTGCGGTAACCGGGGTGATTCAGAGTGTGGATCCCGTCAAATGGGAAATGGTGCTGAGTCCGGTGATTGTCCGTTTTAAAGATCGAGCCTCCCCCAAAATGGGCGGTAGGGAGATGGTTTATGAGGTGGACTCGGCAGGAATTGTATATTCTTTTACGGGCGGCAAGGAGCCGGTGAATGTCTCGAAACGGGATGAAGACCTTGTGCAAAATGAGGCCCAAATGTTGGAGAAGTTAGGTAAGGAAGGCTGGGCCAAGTACTTGAAAGATGAAATTGCCAAGCGGGACGAGGCTGCAAAGATAGAACGGAATAAATTGAACGTTTACCGGAAAGAAAAAGATGCAGGCCTTACGAATGCGCCTGCCGCCCCCGTTCAGAACGTGATTACGGAAGATGAGGACTAAGCGGTAATCCAGCCCATGACCACAAAAGTAAAATTATTCTTAAAAACGCCTGCTGCAGGGCCAAAAACGCCTGGGGCGGAAGGCATTAAGGCCTTTCTCAACTCGGAGGAGATGCACAAGCTCAACCGGATTGTACTGCTCTCCCGCTATGTGGTTGAAGGGAATCTTTCAGGGGCACACCGGAGTCCGTTAAAAGGAGCCAGTTCGGAATTCGCAGACCATAAGGCGTACGGGGTTGGGGATGATCCCAAGCATATTGACTGGAAGGTCTTGAGCCGTACCGATCGGTATTACATCAAGCGGTACGAGGACGAAACCAATCTTCGCGTGTATATCATCCTGGACCGTAGTAACTCCATGGGCTACGGAAGTGCCGGCCTTAGGAAATTTGATTTCGCTTGTCGCTTGGCCGCCGCTTTAGGTTACGTCGTCGTCAAGGCCCGGGATTCCGTGGGGATGTACGTGTATTCCGATAAGATTGACATTGAAGTCGAGCCCCGGAACTCTTTAAACCATCTCCAGAACACACTGAAGCGACTGCAAGGACTGGAGCCGGCCTCTACCACGAATACGGCGGAGACGTTGCATCAGATCGCCGCTTCGATCCATAAGCGTGCTTTGGTCATTTTGATTTCCGACCTATTGGATAATGAAAAAGAGGTCACTCTGGCTTTAGCCCATTTTCGCAAGCGGTTACATGACGTGATTGTGTTCCATGTTTTGGATCCTGTGGAAATCGATTTATCGCTCAAAAAAGGGTTCGAGTTCGAGGATATGGAAACCGGGGAGACGGTTACTGCGGATCCCCGAGCGCTGGCAAAAGACTACCAGGAGGCCTTTGGGGCGTTTCTGGAATTTTACCGGACCTCCTGTGAAGGGATGAAGGTCGACTATCGCCTGGTCCGGACGGATCAGCCGGTGGAAACCTATGTAAGAGCCTATCTTGAAGAGCGGCGGAGATTAAGATAGCCGTATGATTTCATTTCTAAGTCCATTATTTCTGGCGTTTCTTGGAGCGGTAAGCATTCCGCTGATCCTGCACATGATCCAGTCCAGCCGGACGGTGCGGATGCCTTTCAGCACGATCCGTTTTTTGAAGCTGGCACAGAAGCGGTCATCACGCCGCATCAAAATGGAAAATTTCCTGCTGATGCTGTTGCGGATCCTGATTCTAGCCCTGCTGGCGCTGGCCTTTGCCATGCCCATGATTCGTACGAAAGACTTCGGGGGTTTGCTGGGGCGAGCGGCGCGGGATGTCGCTATCGTTATCGATGCCTCATACAGTCTCGACTACAAGATGGGCCGGCAGCTGGTGTGGAATCAGGCCACGGATTTGGCGGCTTCGATCATCGAGGGGCTTGATGAAAAAGACCGGTTTTGTGTTTATCTGGCAGGTGAGCAGGTGACCCCCATCTACGATCAGTTGACGAGCAAAAAAGAGGAGGCTGCCATGCGGATCCGGGCGCTCCCGATGCCTCTGGGCTCCTCGCAGCTTTGTCCGGCAACCTTAGCAGCTTTGGGCGCCATGGATCAAGATACGAGCCAGACGGAGTGGGAACTGCACATCATTTCAGATCACCAGCTTCTGCCATGGGCGCGCTTTTCTAAAGCGGAGGCTCGTGAGGGGCTTACGAACGCCCCCTTAGCTGCTGACGCCAAGGAATCCCTTTGGGACCCTGCAAAAGTCAAAGACAATACCACGTGCTTCGTGACGCTCCTGGGGGCGCCAGCACCCGAGAATGTCGCGCCAATTGACCTGGAACTAGAACCTAAGCTGATCACAGCTGAAACTCCCTGTCAGTTGACGGTGCGTTTCCTGCGAACGGGGCCTGCGCAAGAAACGGCTGCTTCAGTTTATGTAGATGACAAAGAAGTCGCCAAACGTTCCGTCAAGCTGGAAGAGGGTGGCGGTAATGAGGCCAAGTTCATACTCCCGCCGATGGGATCGGGGGCGCACACGGTTCGAGTAGAAACACCCGATGACAGTTTAGCGATTGATAACGCTTTTTATTGTTTGATCCGGGCCCGGGACAAACTGCCCACGTTGTGCGTGGGGTCGCAGGATAGCACCTTGTTTTTGCGTGCGGCCTTGAGCACGGTTCCTCGTGGCGTTTCTTCGATTGAAGTCAAGTCGATCACTCCGGATAACTTGACGACGGAGACGCTGGATTCATACGCCTGTGTTTTTTTGTGTAATGTGATGCCATTGGCCGGACAGGCCGTAAAGTCGCTGGAGCGTTACGTCGCGGCGGGCGGGCTGCTGGTGGTCTTTCCTGGGGATAGTGGAGCGAAATCGGACTACAGCGCCTTGAGCTGCTTGCCGGCGCTTCCGACTTCGATCATTGATATTCCGCTGGCGGAACGAAAGCGTTTGTTGAGTTGGGCCAAGCCGGCGCATCCGGTGGTCTTAGGCCTCAAGGAGGGGGGAATTGCTCCAAGTCTGGTGGTCCGGCGCCAATTGAAGTGTGAGACGATAAACGAAAAAACAGAAACCTTGATTTCGACAGGAGCGGGATATCCTTTCCTGATGATTCGCCCTTCCGGGCGCGGTGAGGTAATGCTGTTTACCGTGTCGGCGGATCGATCCTGGAGTGATTTCCCGTTATCGCCTTATTATCTGCCGCTGGCGCATCAAATCATCCAATACGCCGCCGGGGTGGGGTCGGGCGGACCCTTTGTCTGGGCTACCGATAGTCTTTCCCTGGAAGAGTTTCTACCGGAGGCCACGCGCGAATCCGTTTTGCAGGCCCCGGATGGCAAGCCTGTCTCCATACGAAGTTCCGTGGTGGAAGGGGAGACCGTATCGTATGCTGAAGGGATTGTGGCGCCAGGCATCTATACGATCCTTCAGCCGGGAGCAAAAAATGCGGTCCCCGCTTTAGCGGTAAATATACCGCGCGGCGAGTCTGATCTCACGCCGGTCAGGCAGGAGGACATTCCTGAAATACTGGGCTTGAAGACCTTGCAGATTGCGACCAGCAAAGAAGAGCTTTTCAGGAAATTGGAAGACTTCCGGGTTGGCAGGACGTTGGGAGAACCGTTGTTGTGGCTGGCTCTGCTGCTGGCGATTCTGGAATCCTTCTATGCCAACTTTCTCATGAAAAAAGCATCCAAGTTGATGGATTCGCTAAATATTGCCCCCTCCGGGAAAATGAAGGATAAGCAATCGTGATCATTTACGACCATACGATACCGGCCCCGGCCATTGTGGCAGGAATTGTGGCGGCTTTGGCCCTTAGTGCTGCCGGGTATTGGCTATATGTGAAGCGCGACTGGAAACTGGCGCCGTTAATCATTTTGAGGTCCCTGTTTTTTCTTCTGCTGGGCTGGTGCTTGTTCATGCCCGGTGAGAGAACCGTACAAACGCTTCAGCAAAAACCCCGTTTTCTTGTCCTATTGGACAAATCGAAGAGCATGACCATGACGTCCGCAAAGGAGTCTACCAATCGCTGGCAGGTCGCTCAGGACGTTTTGGGAAGGGCTTGGACCGTTAGCATGGCGGATAAGTGTGATATTGACGGCTATGCTTTCGCGAGTGAACTCAGCGCGAAGATGCCGCTGGAAGAGCTGACGCGCCAGAATCCTGACGGGATGTCCACTTTGCTGCGTGAGGCATTGAAAAAAACGGCGGGTCGCTATTCGGGTTTGGATGTGACCGGGTGCTTGCTGTTGAGCGACGGCATTGATACGCGTGAAGCTTTCTCGGACTGGTCTTTAGAAAAAAGACCCTTCCCTATCTATACGATGGCTTTAGAAAAAGATGCGGTGTGGGAGGAGGAGCCGGACATTCGGGTTGATACGATCAGCACGTTGCGCCGCGTGACCGTGGGGTGGCAGTCGGAGCTTAAGGCGGTCGTATCAGGCCAGGGGACCCAGGGGAAACCGATCACCGTTCAGCTATTTAAAGATGGAGCGATGCAACAGCAGCTGGACACCCAAATTCCCGCAGGGGGCGGAACGCGGGAAGTGGTTTTTTCGCTGGATCACTCGGTTGTCGGGATTAGCACGTATCGGGTCTATCTGCCCCCCTTGCTCAAGGAAACACAAACCAACGACAATGAGTATGCGGTAACGGTGCAGGCGCAGGATACGAAAAACCGCTTGATGTATGTTGAGGGAACGCCCCGGTGGGAATCAAAGTATCTTTCCCGCGTTCTCCGGGAGAGCAAGCTGGTCAGCCCCGCCATTTTCCTGCGGGGACCGAAGGGCAAGTTTTTGACCTTTGGCGTTCGGGGCGATATTGCGCCCGATATGCAAGAGTCGCAAATCGCGCTCTTTAAGATCGTGATTTTGGGCAATTTGACTGGCGAAGAGTTGGGCGAAGCGCGCGCACTCTCACTCGTGAAGTTTGTGGAAAATGGGGGGAGTCTGGTTCTGCTGGGCGGCTCCAAAGCCTGGGGCCCGGAGGGGTTCACGAAAACAGCGCTGAAAGTATTATTGCCGGCTAAACGGTATTCGGGGAAAGCGCAGGAAGGTGAATATCCCGTTGTTTTGACCGAGCAGGGGCGTTCGCATGCGGCCTTTGCGGGTGATAAGACGCTGTGGGATAAGATTCCCCCGGTACTCTCGGTTTTTCCCGGGGTAGTGCCCACTCCTACCGCGCGGGTCTTGGTTGAGGGGCAGACTCCCAGTGGGCCACAGCCCATTATTTTGGCTCAGGATTTCGGGCAGGGCAAGGTGGTTGCTATTTTCTCGGATTCGCTGTGGAAATGGCAATTGAGTCCGGACGCACTCAAGAATAATCCTTTCCCCCGGTTCTGGAACCAGTTGCTTTCCTGGTTATCGCCCAAGGTAGAGAAGATCGCCGGGAAAGACTGGGAAGTGTTTGTTGATCGCGAACAATGTTTCCTGGGTGAGGAGATTGAGGTAACGGCCCGGTGGGCGGGTACGGACAAGCCGCCTGCGGGTGTTGCGGTTAACGCTGAATTCACTTTGCCTGACAAGCGAAAAATCCCCTATGTGATGTCGCCCCAGGCGGGGCAGGTTCAAGATGGGAAAGTAGTTCCTGTCATGAGCGTCAAGTTCAAGGGGGAAACCCCCGGAATGTTCTCCGTTCTGGCTGTATCTGAGATCGGGGGCCGACGCCTTGAATCTGATGCCGTGTCCTTCTCGGTCAAACCCTTTACGCCGGAATCGGTTCCGCGCCCTCCTGCTAATGAAACGCTGAAGGCGATTGCGGAGAACAGCGGCGGGGCCTTTTTTGAATCTGCGGAAGAGCTGGATAAGGTGTTATCCGCCCTGCAACCGAAAAAAATCGAGCAGGAGATTTCTGAATACAAATCGTGGTGGCAACAGTGGGCTATCATAGGTTGCCTAATAGCCTTGATAACGTTAGAATGGATCATCAGAAAATGGCGCAATTTGACGTAATAGGCCGCGTATTTGCAATAAGTTGTAACAATCAGGCAGGGAGAAGATATGACTAAAACGAAGCGACTGATGGGCTTGATTTTGTGTGGAGTCTTGGGATGGGCTTGTTTACCGGTTTTGGCAGAACTAAATTTATGTGATGACTGCTCCTTCGCTAATCCGCAGGATCCCTTGGACGGCTGGAACTACAATTACGAGTGGTCGGGTATTTCCAAGTTGATGGATAACCATAAAAAAATATCCTTCCTGCCCTCGTTTAAGGGCAAGAAAAATGTGCTTCACATGACCTCAGGCGGCAGAGACACAAAAGTGGAAACTGCCGTCATGGAGTATGAGCCAGGGGCGAGATATAAGTGTACCTTTGATTTTTACGGTGTGATGACGGGTGCGGAGCCGGTGAAAGTTTTTTTTCTCGGTTATGCCTTGCGGCCGGGGATTGCGCCAGCAGAAGTGGCGCAGCTTCGGGAGTTGAGGCGTGTTTATAAGGGGATGACTGTAAGCGCAGGCGATCCCTCCTGGAAAACGATAACCGTAACACTCCCTGACGAGAAAGTTTCAGAACTGGCTGCGGGGCATTTAAAAAAAGTCCGCTACATGACCGTCATGATGCTGATGCTCGCGGATTCGTGTTTCGGCGATGCCTATATTACCAACGTGAAAGTGGTGAAAATGGCAGAGAAATATAAAGTAACGAAGGAGGCCTTGAAGCCGTCCTCATCCTCAGCCGGGGAAGGTGAATAATCGCGTTTTGAAGTTTTGATCATGAGCCCATCCATCATAATTAGTCAGCTTCAAAAAGTTGGCAAAATGTTGAACCGCTGGCGTGCGGAGGTCCGATTGACGATCGGGCTGGCTGCCATCCTTTTAGGTTTGGAGCTATTATCGCTGGCGGATTTCATTATCCGTTTTCAGCGGGTCGGGCGGGTGGTGGCCTGGGGACTTTTGATTGTTTCGGGGATTGTGCTGGTTCAGAGGGTATCCAAAGCTTTATCCCGGCGGCAGACGCCGGAAGCGGTTGCCGTGTGTGTGGAGCGTACGTTCCCTCAGCTTGATAATCATCTGATCAACTTTCTCCTATTTTCCGCTGCCAGTATTAAGGACTCCTTCATGAACGCGTATGTCAAAATGGAGATTCCGTTTTGGACGGCGCTGGATTTTGACTTGATGAAGGATCGGAAAACGTTGCGCCGCGCACAACTGTGGCTCGGGGGGATCTTCCTGTTGGCCTTGCTCCCTGTGCTCTTTATGGGGAGGGCCTGGCCGGTGGCGATGTGGCGTATTGTTTATCCGTTCTCCAATGTTGCGCCGGTGAGCTTGACCCACATCCTAAGCACCACCCCCGGAAACGCGGTCGTGTTACAGGGCGGTAATCTCCTCGCCTCCTGCCAGGTTCAAGGTAAGGCGGGGCACGAAGTGTGGCTGGATGTGAAGCCTGCGGACGGAGCCTTGAAAAGTTATAAAGTCGGTGCGCTAAAAGGGGTCGGAGAGGAAAGCTTCTCCAATACTATTTACAAGTTGACCACAGCTGTACATTACCGGTTTCGGGCCGGTGATGCCTTTGCCCCTGACTGGTATGAGCTCACCTTGCGGCCGCCTTTGGCATTCACTTCTATTTCACTGAAAGTAGAGCCTCCGGCCTACACCGGACTGCCCGCCAAAAAATATGATGCGTTAGCGACGACGATCGATATCCCAATGGGATCTACTATGTCGCTGACAGTCCATTGCAACGGGCCAGCCACAAATCTGTCGCTGACGGGTTTAGGCTCACCCCTTGCATTGGAGCAAAAAGCGGGCAGCTTGGATTGGAACACCCAACTCACGATTACCAATGGGACCGGTTTTGTGCTCTCGGCCTTAGCTGCGACGGGTGACCGCGCAGAAGCCACGTTGGCCTTCAATCTCGAGCCGGACCGGCCTCCGACCCTTACGATCAAATACCCCAAGCAACCTGTGCCGTTGTTGCCCGGTGGTGCCCCCAGTATAGATTTTTCGGTCGTCGATGATTTCGGCGTGTATGAGATCACGATTGAACGGCTGGCGGAGGCAGGGGCTAAGACCGCGCCGGTTACCGTTTTGAAAACCTATAAATGGGAGGCCAATAAGACAAAAGAATTTACTACGCTGTGGAAAGGAGAGGTCCGGCGGGCTGATGAAACCGGGACGCTGACCCTACGGATCGTAGCGAAGGATAATCAAGCATGGGGCCCTAATGTGACCGTTTCGTCCCCGGTGGTATTTATATTAGACGATCTGGCGGCGGCGTTGAAAAAACGTGAAGAGCTAGAAAAGAAAAATGCAGAAAGTTTAAACCGGGTTATTGAATTGCAGCGGGAAAATATCACCCGGACGCGACAGCTCCAAGGCGTCTTGAACACCAATACGCCCGAGCGCTGGACTGAGGCGGGTGCCTATCAGGAAACAATCCGGGGAATTGTTAAACAGCTTCTCGAAAAGGGAGGCGGGAGAAGCCTGGGGAACTTAATTGGGCCCATCCGAAAATTGTATGCGGGCGAAATGGCACAGGTGATTACCGCGTTGCAGGAAGTTCCTTCCGTAAAGGACGAATCCGAAAAAGTGAAGCTGGTCGGCCGGGCGCTGGCGATGGAAGAAAAAATTGTTCGTCAACTGACGTTTGCGGATGAGTCCGCGAAAAAGGCCCAAGAAGACAGTGTCAACAGCTCGTTGATCGCGATGCTAGATGGCCTCATTGGCCGGCAGGATAAAATCATCAAAACGACGGACCAATGCTCAACTCAAGGTGTGGCGGTTGCTGAAACCGTGATCGCCAACCAGGATTCACTTAGCTCCGAAGTGGCCGCCTTTATCAAGGCGTGCCACGGAGAGGCCGCTGCGAGCTTGGGCGAGGACAAAGATCATTCCGCCTTTCTGGAATCGGTCGCGGTGCTATGCGAAGAGGGTAAAATCGGAAACGACATGCTTCTCGCGGCGGAGCAACTCGAAAAGAATGCGCTACGCGTAGCACTGACGCATGAGCAGAGCGCTTATGCGAAGCTCAAAGCCGCGCGGCAAAAGTTTGAGGAAGTCACAACCCGGGCCGAAAAAGAGAAAAACCTAGAGATGGTTGAGGCGCTCCAGACTGTCAGTGCTAAGTTAGAGAAGCTCAAGTCCATGGATAATAAATTACAGGCCGAAATGGATAAAGTCGCGGACGTTAAGGACCAGGACAGCAAGAAAACCGATAAGATGGAAGAGGCGGCCGACGAGATTAAGAAGAATATGAAGGAGGCGCTGCTTCAAGTGCCCAAGGATCTTGATATTTTTGCTCACCTGAATGTGGGAAATGATTTAGTGGAAGACGTGTATTCGACCTTCGAGGAATTTGTGAAAAAAGGCGATGAGGACAGTGCGGGCGCCGAAGGGGCGGTGGCTGAACGTGGCGGAGCAAAACGTGAATATATCGGCGAAATGATGGAGAAGGTCAAAAAGGTTGAGGAAGATTTAGAGATGTTCATGGTTCCTGACATAATAAAAGTCACGGTGGAGGCCGCTGATAAAAAAGAACTGCCTGAAGGGGGGGTTGCGTTGACGCCCTTGCAGACTGAGATGAACGATATTATCGGCGACCTGCTGAAGGAAGATAAAAAGGCCGCAAAGGATGCGGATGATGGCGCCGTTAATGCCGCGCTCCCTGATGCGGAAATGGGGGGCGCCATTGCGGAGGGGGATACCACAACATTTTCTGCCAAAGGAAAATCAGGCAACGTAGCGCCTGACCATAGAGAGCAAGATGGTCGCTCTAATGTCGGTCGGCAGGGGATGGCAAACGGGGAAACAGCCGCGGGTTCTGGAACCATTGGTAAAGGGGATGACAATATTGAGGCCCGTCGTACTCAAGACCCCACGCAATCGGGGCAGGTTACAGCTGATGGCGAAGCGGATACGAAGGCTACAGGTGGCGGTAAACTGGGCTCTGGTAAAGGGGATGGATGGGGACAGGGCGGAGGGACGACCCGGATGGATTCTTCGGAGGCTGGCGGGCCGGGTGACAATCTGGAGGCGATGGCAAAACGGGCGGACTCCTCCTATGCCCAGGCTTCGATGAAGGGGTTGCGCTCCGATGCGCTGAAATCGGCGGCACATCATATGCGGCAGGCGGCTGACGCGGTATCCAAGGGGGCGCCCATTGGCCAGGTCGCCGAGTTGAAGCGAAAAGCGATTGGGGAACTGCGCAAAGCCAAAACGGAACTGGGCGAGGGATCGGGCGCAAATCTTGATGGGCGGAGCACGTCTTCAATTTTGAATGACGTGGTCGAGGCGAGTTCAGATGAGGCGCCACCGAAATACAAGGACTTGGTGTCCGAATATTATAAAAAATTGAATGATGCATTGTGAGTTTTGGGTTGGTAAGGGAAGGGTTGCACTGACATGAAGATGACACGATACATTTTGAGCGTGATTTTGGCGGCTGCTTGGGTGCCGTCATTACGGGCTGCCACTCCTACTGAATGGGCCGTTAAGGACGCGCCCCTCCGGTTTGTGGCGAATCTGATGATAGATCCCAGTCATCCCAGCGCCGGATATTTTATGACGCTTCCGGATGGCGGTATTTTGCCCGGTCCGGCGCCTGAGCCGGTGATATTCGACGAAGCCGGGAACCCCTTGGTGAGCGCGGTGCTGTGGCATTGCCCCGACACCGGTTGCGGTATTGTATTTCAAAAGCCTAAGGCCGGGCGCTCGGTGACGATTTATGTTCGGGGCGCGAAAGCCTTGAAGCTGTGGACGCCGAAGTCGGGATTGACTCCCAGTCCCCTTCTCTGTGAAATCCACGGTGCTACTACACAGCGGGCGGCAAGCCAGGCAGGTGAGCTAGGAGTCGTCGGGCCGAAGGTTCTGTTTAGCAATCAAGCGTGGTCAGCTGGAAAATGGCGGGGAGAAAAAGTGCCCTTAGCTTTTCAGCCTTGGAGACCGGGCGGATCCGCTATCTACATGCTGGCTTATCTGAACGTGACCGATCCTGGGCCCACCTGGGTTGCCCCGCTGACTCAAGCAGGACAGATGGACGTAGCCATTGCTGGTCAAATGCTCCGGTTTACCAAGAAAAATGAAAAGCGCGGGGGAATCGGCGCAACGGTTTCGCTAACGGCCGGCCTTCATGAAGTGGAGCTTTATGGATATAATACGTCAGGAGGCCCGACGGGCCCCTTGTCTTTGACATGGCGACCGCCCGGGGCCAAGATGGAAGAGCTTGGCGGAGCACGCCCCAGTGATTTGCGATATCCGGGAACCGCCATGTTTGAGAGTCGATTGGTCAAAGATAGCGAGACGGTTAAATCAGGCGAGAGCGTCATTCAAGATGTCCAGTCTCAGGATGGGGGGCCGATAGCCTGTTTTGCCGCGCTCCCTCAAAACGTATTTTGGTTCGAGGGCGAGGATCCGATGATCCAGTACGTGCTCAAGGCAGAGGCGAATAGCAATCCCAAAGGCACCCAATATAGCTGGGGCTTTGATAGTGATCCAGGCGCTCTGGCCACCGGCTCCGAGGTGAACTGGCTGCTCAAAGGAGATGACTACAGCTGGGTAACGTTGACGGCGGAAGCCGATGGCAAAAAATCGGTAAGCCATTCTCCGTTGTACCCGCATTCGACCACGAAAAGCAGTATTAACAATGCGGAGACGCGCAAAGCGTTCCGGTTGTCCTGCTTGACGATACTGAAGGCCTTCCCGGATAAAAGTGATCCTGTGGCGAAGTGGGAACCCTGTATGTGGAATAATTTCTTTCGTGTTCTGGAGCTCCAGCCAAAAAACACCTTGGTAGAATATGTTGTGACGCAGCGATGGAGCTTTTTCAGAAAAAAAATAGACGCTGATAAGAAAGCATTAATAGAGGATTTATTTTTGTTTTCCATGGGGGAACGGGAACCCAAAGTGGCCATGGAGTGGGTGGATGAATTTTGTAAGGATGCGCCAAACCATGCCCGATCGGTGGTTTTGCAACTGAAAAAAGCTGAAATCATGATGTATTACCTTAATGATTTGGAAGGAGCACGAAAGATCATCACTCCATTTTTAGCGGACAGCAGTGAAGGCGGGGAATGGGCGAGAATCAGGATGGGTGACCTTGAAATGTTATCACGAAACCTGAATGAGGCCACCCAGCGGTACGGAGATGTGCAGACACGTTCCAAGGGCGGGTCGGTGGGAGCCCCGTTGGTGAAGAAGCCTCGCGAACCCTCGTTCTCCGGGCCCGTTCTGGTGGCGGAAGCGGCTCGTCAAAAAGCAGCCCTTAAAGCGGCACAAAAGGGAACGGGCAAGAAGGCGGATGAAATTGAGGCCCCTTCCAATGTGGCGGCTTGGAAGCTGGCGGCCATCCGGGATGTGGCGGCCTCTGAGAATGTGGGTAGTTTAATCGAACAAGGGTTCTACCTCGAGGCGTCTCAAGCCTTAAAAACGTGGGAAAGGTCCTTTCCTATGACCAAGATTTCGGGCGATTACATTCTGCGGGAAGCCAAACTTCATATGGAATTGACAGACTACAAGCGGGCGCGCGCCATTTTGACTGCCTACTGCGATCAAGTTGACACCTCTAATTTTCTGCCTGAGGCGCTAAAAATGATTAAGAGTTGCATGATTTTCATGAATGAGCCCGAGGCAGAAGTGGCGAAATACGAAAAAGAAATCCTGAAGCGAACCCAGTTCGGGTCAGATGAATAACGCGAAGTGAGCCAAGTGGGATTGCAAAACAGGGATAGGTTACCAAGGAGAGCCGGAATGAGGACATGGTTAGGCATAGCAATGGGCGTAGCTCTAAGCGCTTCGCTTGCGGCAGGACAGGCTTCGAAAGCCGAGCGACACCGGCTTTACACTCCGAAAGACCCTTCCGCTCCAGGGGGGATTAGTGGCACCATTGTTGAGCCGTACAAGCCTATTGTTCAAATCTTGGCCATGCCCCCGGATTCGCCTGAGCTTGTATATGAAGGTCAGGTTACCGGTGAGCAGCGCCATGGGTTTCTGTTCGAGAATCTGCCGATGGGAAAATATGATTTGTTTGTAATTTATGAAACGGATTTTTTTGAAGGGCTTGAGCTAACTTATGAACGCGACACGTTGACCGATAAAGACCGTAAAAGCATTTCAGATATCGTGAATGCATCCGATCCATTCTTTAATAAAAAAGTGATTCATCGCGTGGCGGGAACTACGGGACGTGGAAATTTTGCCCGTTGTGTGGTAACACAGTATCGGGATCGGTATACGGTGTCTCAGGATTATGAGGACTTAAAAGGGACGATTCGTCGGACATTTAAATTGATTTGGTTGAAGGATGTCGGGG
The DNA here is from genome assembly GCA_038330175.1 of Kiritimatiellia bacterium. Lineage (GTDB taxonomy): Bacteria > Verrucomicrobiota > Kiritimatiellia > CAIKKV01 > CAITUY01 > JAABPW01. Next base: position 26,065 of record JBBQNS010000016.1, on the reverse strand, counting down.
TGGGGTGGCAGGTCGTGCAAAAACGGGATTTGTATCCGGTGACGATCGACCCTAAATTTCAAACTCCCACTCATCATTATTCGAAAATATTGTCTAAAATCCGGGTAACGGATCAGGTTAAAAATTTAGGCGAGATTGAACTTGCCGAGGATAAGCAAAAAGCCCGATAGGGGCGATTGAGGGAGACTGCAATGGCCAAGATAGTTGTGACGCAGGGTGACTATAAAGGGAATGAAATCGAGCTTTTGGGTAAAGAGATTATCATTGGGCGGGAAGATGATTGCGATCTTTCGCTAAATGATACGGAGGTGTCGCGTCACCATGCCAAGATCTACTGTGAAAATGGGGTCTGGCAGCTTGCTGATTTAGATAGTGCCAATGGGACCACACTGAACGAGAAGGCGGTTACCGTTGTGGCATTAAAAGAGGATGATGTGGTTTCCATTGGGGCCACGACGTTTGTTTTTAAAAGTGGCGCAGAGCCTGTGAGCGCTCCCGCTCCCGCTCCGGCTCCCGATCCCGCTCCCGCTCCGGCCCCGGCTCCGGCTCCGGCTCCGGCGCCCCGGTCTGCTGCGGCGCCCGCGCCGGCACCTGCTCCCCACCCGGCCGCCCCTGCGCCGACACCTGGTCCCCACCCGGCTGCGCCCGCCCCGGCGCCGGCAGCTCAAGCGCCAGTGCCTGCCCCTGCGGGTTCCGGCAAAGGAGATATGATGGCCTCAGCCGATGACTTGAAATTGGTTGAACAGATGAGGCAATCGATGGATGCCATTCGGAAGGAAGTCGGGAAAGTCATTATCGGACAGGAAGATGTCCTTAATGAAATTCTGATGTGCATCATTGCCGGGGGGCATGCCTTGTTGATCGGGTTGCCTGGGTTGGCCAAGACGCTGATCATCAATACCATTGCCAAGGTGCTGGACATGAAGTTCAAGCGGGTTCAGTTTACGCCCGATCTGATGCCGTCCGACATTACCGGTACTGAGGTTTTGGAAACTGACCGGGTGACGCAGCAGAAGGAGTTCCGGTTTATGCAGGGCCCCATTTTCTGTAACATGCTGCTGGCTGATGAAATTAACCGTACGCCGCCGAAAACCCAGGCGGCGTTGCTGGAGGCCATGCAAGAGAAACAGGTGAGCGTAGGCAAGGACGTCTATAAACTTGATAAGCCCTTCTTCGTTTTGGCCACACAGAATCCCATTGAACAGGAGGGAACTTACCCGTTGCCTGAAGCTCAGCTCGACCGTTTCATGTTCAACATTTTCGTGGATTATCCTAAGCGGGACGAAGAGATAATGGTTATTGCGCGGACCACCATGACGGCCGGCGAGGAACCTCATGTGGTGATCGATAAGAAGGCGGTGATCCATCTTCAGGAAGTGGTCAGAAAGATTCCCGTATCCGAACATGTGATTGGGTATGCGGTTAATCTGGTTCGGGCTACCCGGCCGACGGATCCGGACGCACCCGAATTCACCAAAAAATATGTGTCTACGGGGGCTGGCCCCCGTGCCGGTCAGTACCTGGTCTTGGCGGCCAAGGCCCGTGCCGTATTGGAAGGGCGTATTCATGTGAGTTGTAATGACATTCGTAATGCCGCCATGCCGGTACTGCGGCATCGCATCCTGACTAATTTCTCTGCCGATTCCGAAGGCTTGAAATCAGTCGATATCGTCAAACGACTGCTAGCTGAGATTAAAGAGCCCGGTACTGAGACCTATGAGCCGGCGAAACCCGCCAAAAAGAAATGACGGCGGTTGAAAAGTCTGGCATGAGTTTCATGCGGCTCTTTTTTTGCGGCGTATTCGGTTGTGTGGTCGGGTTAGCTCTTTCTGCCAAAAGCGCCGCCCCTGCGCCAACGCCTGCGGGGGGCATGGCCGAAATGTCCGTGGAGCAGCGGAGGAGTTTTCTCCGTGGTGTTATGTTTGACTGGCGGGTGGATACCGCTGATCAAAGGGGGCTTGAGATGCCCCCGATCCAAAAGCCATACCCTGCAGAGGCGAAGCGGATTGATTTGGTTAAGCCTGAAAAATTCACGGTTGGAACGATGCGGGTCATTGACGCCATCCGTGACCGGCGGAGTCGCAGGGACTATTCCGGAGAGGCGTTCAGCCTTGAGGAATTAAGCTTTCTCCTTTGGGCGACACAAGGGATCACCAAGATTGACCGGGATAGTCAGGGGAAGAATGCCGGGCAATACCGAACGGTCCCCTCCGGCGGTGCAAGGCATCCCTTTGAAACCTATCTGCTGATTAACCGGGTGAAGGGGCTCGTTCCGGGAGTGTATCGCTATCTGCCGCTGGAACATCAGGTGATGTTAATCCGGGAAGAGGAGGGTTTGGCAAAGCCGATTGCGGACGCGTGTTATGGTCAGGCGTTCATCGGGAACTCAGCCGTGGTTTTCGTGTGGGCGGCGCTTCCCTATCGTACCGAATGGCATTATGGTCGCATTGCGGAGAAGCTTGTGGCGATTGACGCCGGGCATGTGTGCCAGAATCTCTATCTTGCGGCGGAGTCCATCGGTGGCGGAGTATGTGCGGTTCTGGGCTACAATCAAGTTCGCCTAGATGCCTTGCTTGGACTTGATGGAAAAGACGAATTTGTCATCTATCTTGCGGCCGCAGGAAAAGTCAATGAAACTACCCCTCCCTGAATATTTAAAGGTGACGACTTTAGGTGAGCTGTATGGCGAAGCCCAGAGTCTGAATTTAAAGTTGCCGCGGGCTAACGATCTGACGGTATTAAGAGAGCCGGCCTTCGTGGGTGGATTAAAGGTGCCCAATCGGTTTTGCGTGCAACCCATGGAGGGATGCGATGCCGGTCTGGGAGGCATGCCGGCCGCATTGACCTTCAGACGCTATCGCCGATATGCAGAGGGCGGGTTCGGCCTGATTTGGCTGGAGGCCACTGCTGTTGATGGACCATCCCGCTCCAATCCCCGGCAATTGTGGATCAACCGCCGGAACGTCAAGGCCTTCGCCGAGCTGGTGCAGGATATTAAACAAGCGGGTCGTCAGCGCTGGGGGCATGAGGCGGTGGTGATTCTCCAGTTGTCCCATGCAGGCCGGTATAGCCAGCCGGAGGGAGTGGCTGGTCCTCTCATTGCTCATCACGAATTAGCCTTGGACCGGCAGCAAGGTATCCCGGCAGATTATCCGGTGGTATCCGATGAATACCTCGACCGGCTTCAGGAAACGTATTTGACCGCCGGCGGTCTGGCGGTGGAGGCTGGTTTTGATGGGGTGGACGTAAAGGCCTGTCACGGAGACTTGACGGCTGAGCTATTGGCTGCCGCGACGCGGCCCGGGAACTACGGTGGATCGCTAGAGAACCGAAGCCGGTTCCTTTGTGAAACGACGGCAAAGCTGAGGGCTGCTCTTCATGGAACTCTGCTGGCGTCACGGATTACGGTCTGCACGGGTGTAAAGTATCCGTTTGGGTTTGGCCAGGCGGGACTTGATCCCCGGCAAGTGGACACCTCAGAACCCGTGCAACTGGTTCGCGCCTTACAGAAAGCAGGCGTCCAATTACTCAATATTTCGGCAGGGAACCCTTCAGAAAATAAGTCAGATAAGCCAGAGCGGTCCCTAGAGGCTCTTGCAAAACATCCAGAGAAGATGGTCGTGACGGAGCACGACCCTCCAGAAGATGATAATATGGAGGGACGACCTCCGTGTCGTCCACAGGGTTTTGCAAGAGCCTCCCTAGTGCGATTTATGCGCCAGTTCGAAATCACGAAGGTGATTCAGCGGGCGGTTCCGGCCATCCTGGTAGTGAGTGGTGGCTTTAGTTGGTTCAGGCATTTCCTCCCCACTGTTGCGGCGGGAGTGATCGGCGAGGGAGGAGGGGCTATTATCGGGCTGGGCCGTGCAGCGTTGGCTTATCCGGACTTGCCCGGCGATTTGATCCGGTCAGGGCATTTGGAGCCTGACAAATGTTGTCTCACCTGTTCGGCCTGCGTGCAGTTAATCAAAGATGGCGGACAGGCCGGTTGCGCGATCATGGACAGCGAAATTTATGGAGCGGAATATCGGCAGCGGCGCCATTTTGCATTAGACAACCTTAAGGAAGAGGCGAGACGGTGTCTGGGGTGTGAGCCGGCGCCCTGTCGCACCAGTTGTCCGGCACAGATTGATATCCCCGGGTTCATCAAGGCGTTTGTAGAAGATGATATCGCGAAGGCTTATGCCTTGCTTCGAAAAGACAATGTTTTGCCGGGGATGTGCGCTCACCTTTGTCCGGTGGGGTCAATGTGTGAGGGCCGCTGTGTTACGAATACGCTGCAGGGGAAGCCGATTCCGATCCATGACATACAATTTGCTGTTGCCTGGAGCGCTCGCCAAAGCGGCCTGACCGGAGCTCGTGTACCGGAACGAGACTCCGGGAAACACGTGGCGGTGGTAGGAGGCGGGCCGGCAGGGATTGCCTGTGCGGTAACGCTGTTGGAGCAGGGGCATCACGTCGTGTTGTTGGAGCGGACATCTCGTTTAGGAGGAACCCCTGAGTTGGCCATTCGGGCTAGTCGGTTTACGGGCGCCCATGCCGAGGTTGAAGCAATTTTAAGACCGGCTTTATGTGAGGCACGATTATGGATTAAATTCGGGTGCGAGTTGGGACGGGGAATTTCCCTCGATGAACTCAGGCGAGACCATGATGCCGTCTTTCTGGCAGCCGGGGCGTGGGGAGAACGCTCGCTGGGCCGACGTCCAGACGGGGTTTTGGGCGGGGTAGATTTTCTCAGGAAAGCCAGGTCTAAAGAAATAGTGACGGTTCCTTCACGTGTGATTTTGTTGGCAGGGGGCGATAGTGCCATGGACAGTGCGAGTGTGGCCCGTGAATTAGGTGCCCGCGAATTAATCATTGTGTATGAAGGCCCTCTTTCAGAAATGCATTGGCATATGCCGGACTCCTGGTTTAGAACGGAAGGCGTACGCTTCATGACCTCCACTCGGCCCGTGGGCTATCAGGTGGAGGCTGGCGGGAAAGTGTCGGGCCTAAAAGTACGACTCAATCAGACGTCAACGGCGGGGGGGGTAGCAGACCCGGAGATAGTGCTGGAAGCCGATTTGATTATTGAAGCGATGGGGCTCGGCCTGGAGGCGTCACTGGTGACGGCATTGAAAGCGTGTCAGTTCGGCAAGGACGGGCTAATCAAGGTTCAAACGGGTGCAGCCTATTCGTGCGGACTTCCCGGCGTGTTTGCCGGAGGGGGGTTGATCAATGGGGGCGCCTCCGTGGTGCAATGTGTAGCGGAAGGGATGCAGGCGGGTTGTGAAATTGCTGCGTTTCTTGATGAGGGAGGCCTCTTGAGAGCGGTGTAACCTTTCGGTTCAGTGGGACATTATTGAAGTGAAAATGTGGCTTTGTAGAGACAGCGGTTAGGACGGCAGAGTAAATATGAAATTGGAAAGCTGTAAGAAACTTTCGTATGGGCGTTGTGTTCCGATTCAAAGTACCGTGGATCGGCTGGAAGTCGCTATCGCGGCGATGCATGAATACCGGCTTTTCGAAACTAAAGTAGCCGAAAACTTTTACTGGTCTGCGCTGTATATTGATGCGCTCGGGTTCCGCTCCATGGGGAAGGGGATTACGGCCCTTCAAGCAAAAGCGGGGGCCTTGGCCGAGTGCGCGGAATGGGTCACGTCGATGGATACCGTGGACCTTCCTGGCTATATGGCAGGGCACCAGAAGACGATTCCCAATGCCGTGGGCATTGAAGACCTGCTTGCGCACATTACGGTTTCGCAGGAGGTGATTGAAAAAATCAAGCGGACAGATGGGGCACTGCATTGGGTTGACGGTCATTCATTGATGACGGGTAAGAAGGTCAAGCTTCCGATCGAATACATTAGGCAGATCGGGGGACCCAATGGCATGGCGGCGGGGAATCGGCCAGAAGAAGCCTTGGTTCACGCGATCAACGAGATCTTTGAACGCAGGGTTCATATTACGGTTTTGAAGCAAAAACTGGTGATGCCGACGATTGATGTGGAGACGATTACGAATCCCGTTATTCGTGCACAAATTGAATTTTTGAAGGGCAAAGGCATTGAGATCTATCTCAAGGATTTGTCATTTGGAGGGGAGTTGCCTTGCATTGGGGCTTATTTCTGGGACCCGAATATCCCCGTAAATTATCAGTTCCACCATTTCTTCAAGGTCGGTGCGGAATTCAATTTGGAGGATGCGTTGATCCGGACGTTTACCGAATACACCCAAGGCCGTATGTTGGATGAGTTCATTACCGGAGACAAGGCTGATCAGGAGCGAGTTTTGAAATATGACCTTCGGGCGCTCAAGAGCATTGAAGAGGGGGGCGATAACTATCTTTCCGCCTTTATGTTCGGGTTTGTTCCTCAGCAAACGGCCGAATTCTTGAAGGAAGGGGATATTGTTCCGTTCCGAAAAGGCGACCAGTTTGATGATTGTCTACAGGACATCGAAAAGGCTAAGTCGATTTTTGCGAAACTAGGTAAAGATTGCTATGTTATCGACTTTACGAACCCGAAAATTAACTTTCCCGTAGTCGAGGTGGTTGTTCCGGGTTATTCCGATGTGTTGCCCTACTATCCTGCTGCCAGCAAAGTGCTCTTTCAGCGATATATGCGAAGCGATATTTTGAGGTCTTATGATGCTTCTGAAGGGGAGACGTCCGCTGCCGGGGCATCGAATAAGGAATTTAAGATGAAAAAAATGTAAAATTTTGAAAAACGACGACATTATGTTAGTGTAAAGATTGAATATTTATAGGAGGCCTTATGAATTATACGTCAGTTAAAAGTTTGAAATATGTGATTCCTATGGTTGCGGCCACGTTATGCATGGGGACGGCATTGGCCGGCGACGGCTCTGATGAGCCTGGGTTTGTGGCGCCTCCCAAAGATCGTACTCCGCCTCCTGCGCCGCCTCGCACAATTTCTTCAGCCGAAAATATGGATGTGTGTTGCTGCTGTCCCGTTACGCCTCTGGCGCGCACGGAAGCCAAGAAGCCCCCGCAACCCCCTGCGCTCATTACCAAGCTGAAATCAGAGTAACGTCCGCCCGATAGCTGCATGGAGAGGCTGAACTTATTATGATCCTTGATACTCTAGCTAATGCGTCGCGATATTTTTCACTTCATCCCCGCTTCAAGCAGGCGTTTGAGTGGCTTCATTCCCAGCGTTTGGCGGATATTCCCAATGGGCGTCAAGAGATCGATGGAGATCGACTTTATGCGAGCGTCATGCGGGAGGCTGGTCGAGGACAGGCGGTTGCCAAATACGAGACCCACCGCAAGTACATTGACATACAATACCTTGTGTCCGGTTCCGATCTTATAGGTTGGGCGCATCTCACCCCGGACTTGAACGGTTTGGGATATGATGCCAGCAAGGATTTGGAATTATATGCGGCCAAGCCCACGCTTTGGGTGCCAGTTCCTACTGGAGACTTCGCCGTTTTCTTTCCTGAAGATGCCCATGCCCCCATGGCGAGTACGTGCCCTATGCACAAAGTAGTGGTCAAAGTAGCTGTGGCATGAGCATTCAGGTTGCTTCTTATTTCTGAACCTTAAAAACCAATGAGGCGGCGTTCATGCAATAACGCAGGCCGGTCGGTTTGGGGCCATCATTAAAGACATGCCCCAGATGGGCGTCGCAACGGGCACACAGAATTTCAGTGCGGGACATTCCGAAGCCCACATCTGTATGGGTAGAAATGTTTTCAGGTGCAACAGGCTGGAAAAAACTGGGCCACCCGGTACCTGAGTGAAACTTGGAATCCGAGTTAAAGAGGGGAAGCCCGCAGCAGACGCAGGAATAGACGCCAGGTTCCGCCTGGTCAACCATACGGCTACAAAATGGTGCCTCCGTGCCCTTGCTGCGAGTCACGCGATATTGTTCGGCTGTAAGTTGCTTTTTCCATTCTGCATCTGTTTTAATAACCTTATTCATGATATGCGCTTCCTTCAATACGTCGTTAGTGTCGAACTCGCGTACGCAAACGGTGGGAGGGGGGCCTGCGGCCAGCAGAGTAAGGCTTGTGGAAAGCAAGCCGAGGAAAAGTATCTTTTTCATATAGTGTAGTTAAAAGATTGTCCCGACGCTTTGGCTTCTTGATTTTCGACCAAATCCTGAAGAGTGATACCGGCCATAGTTTTTTTCATGCTCGCTTCGATTTTCGCCCAGACTTCTCGTGTTACACAGGTGGCGTTACGCTCACAGTTTTCGGATTTATCGAGGCAATCGACCAGAATGATGGGGCCTTCCAGCGCAGATATGATCTCAAGGACGGATATCTGGTCGTTCGGTCTGGCCACACTATAACCGCCCTTTGGACCGCGAGCCGAATTGATGAGTCCGGCCGATTTCGCGAGATTGATAACCTGCCAGAGGTATTTCTCTGAGATTCCCTGACGCTTGGAAATATCGCCTAAATTTACAGGCCCTTTATTTTGGTGCGTGGCTAGGTCGAGCAATATCCGAAGCCCGTATCTTCCCTTAGTCGAAATTTTCATCTTTATTCATCCCGCAATAAATGGAGATATATTCAATACTTAATCTGTAGGGTACGTAATCTAGCGATTCTGGCATAGATTGGCGAGGAATTCGTTGAGCTGTTTTTCGAGACAGTGGCATTTCCGCGGGGAACGGAGGTTGCCTGAATCACTGCAATTTGATCTACTAGCGGTCTAAATCATGAATAAATCACATCTTATTTTTTTGGGCATATTGGCAATAACTTTAAACGCGGCCTCGACAGAGCGGCGAACGGCGACCATGCTGTTGGTCCCTAATGGGGCCATTTCAATTGACGGTCAGGACGAGGATTGGCAAAGATTGGGAGCTGCCTTTACGCAGGCAAAATTGACTCCGGATTGGTCAAAGTCGCTGACGTATTCCAATCCTGACCAAGGGGAGTACGCCGGGCCGGAGGATCTCTCCTTTGAAGTGTGGGTAGCGGTTGATGCTGAAAATCTGTATGTGCTGGCCCAGGTGCGCGACCAGTTGCTTTACAATGATTCGGTCGCGAACTTGTATGAAGGTGATGATCTGGAGATTTTTATCGATGCCAATCTACCCGAGAAGCAATTTGCCAAGGAACGTAACGAGAATTGCCGGCAGATCATCCTGCTGCCACAGCACATGTCGTTAATCAAATCGGGAGCTGAGACCCTGTGGAGCGACCAGCCGGTACCTGACATGCAGATGCAGAGCCGCTTGCACACGTGGGGCTATACCCTGGAAGTAAAAATACCTAAAGCCGTTTTTCCCAATTGGAAGGCGCATCCCGAGCAGGCGCGTATAGGGTTCGACGTGTCGGTGAGTGATTCCGATACGCCGGGCGTTGACAGTCTTCACGGGCCTATGAAATATGTTGGCTTTTTGCTTTATCCTGCCAATCACTTTTTAACAGCGGAATTTTTATCGACACTTAAGGCCTCCAAGAGTGTAGCTAAGGTCGACAATCACTCTGACAAAACGGTAGCGCCGCGTATGACGGCGGACCGCGTAGTGAGTGCCATCCGTGAGGCGAAGACAGCGACTGCCGATGAAGCGGCAGAAATGGTTCTTGATAAAATAGATGACCCTGCGGCGGCAACTATTGCCGCTGCCGCGGTAGCCAGTCCGCTTCGGGCCCTGCGCAAGGCCGGACTGTTTATCTTGGCAAAGCGGCCTGATTTGCCGGCGCCCCTTGAGATGTTAATTGCCGGACTACAGGCGCCGGTTTTGGAGGGGTATCTGTTCGATCCGGATCTAATCAGCTTTGCCCTGGTGTCGCTGGCAATCCGCCACAAACTGCCGGTCAACGACGACTTTAACACCCGCTTCGGCACTAGTTTCCACACCCCTGTCCGTCTCACCTATACCTGGTGTCTCGGCCGCAATTCTGATCGGAGCGCGACTTCGTTTCTGATAAAACAGCTCGCTGACAAAAATCTACGCGTTCGCATAAAAGCCGTTCGTGCCCTGGGGACCCTGCACGATCCGGCTGCCTTACCGGCTCTCATCGCTTTGTCTACAAATGATCACCAGTATGCACAAATAGCGGCCAAAGCAGTGATCGCGGAGTTTGTGAAACCCTGATGCTTCAGTAGCTTGAAAATTAAGCAAAGCCGAAAGTGATTTGCTGTCTTGGAAAAAACTAAAAAAGTTTATTCACTGGCAGAGGAAATTGCCAGCAGTGTGACCCACGGGATCGGGCTATTGCTGGCCGTGGCGGCGTTGGTGGTGTTGGTGGTGTTTGCTGCATTGCGGGGGACGGCTTGGCACGTGGTCTCGTGCGCGATCTATGGCTCAACCATGGTGCTGATGTTTGCGGCCTCAACGCTCTATCATAGTTTTCCTTGGCCTCGCGCCAAAGCGGTTCTAAAAGTCGTTGACCATTCCGCCATCTACTTATTGATCGCCGGGACTTATACCCCTTTTCTGTTGGTTTCCCTGCGGGGGCCATGGGGATGGTCTTTGTTTGGCGTCGTTTGGGGGCTGGCACTCTTAGGGGTGATCTTTAAACTTTTTTTTGCAGGCCGCTTCAAACTGTTCTCAACGCTGGTCTATGTCGGCATGGGGTGGATCGTGATTGTGGCCATACGCCCGCTTTATCAAAATCTTCCGCTGGGCGGTTTACTGTGGCTGGTTGCGGGCGGAGTATTTTATACTGTCGGCACTTTGTTTTATCTCGGCCGGCGTATCCCTTTTAACCACGCCATCTGGCATATTTTCGTCTTTACCGGAAGCCTTTGCCATTTCTTCAGCGTCATGTGGTATGTGATTCCACCTAAGTGAACCCCCAGACATTGATTCAATGTGGGAGGGGCACTCCGTGCCGCGACGGGCGTTCGTGTTTTAAAGTTTGACAACAAAAACCGATGAAATAGTATCTCTATCGTATTAATCGACATAAATACGGTAGGAGTAGAGTATGAATCAGAAGCTGGCGACCATTTTAGCGCAGGCAGGGAACAGGTATGATACCAAAACTGGAGCGATTTCAGTTCCCATCTATCAGACGGCCTCGTTTGGGCATCCTGCATATGGGCAATCGACTGGCTTCTATTATTCACGCTCTTCAAACCCGACTCGTTTGGTTCTTGAGGAGACGCTTGCTAAGGCTGACGGAGGACACAAGGGGTTCGCCTTTGCGTCCGGTATGGCGGCCATAGATACGGTGATGCGCCTTTTTCGCCATGGGGATCGCATCGTGGTCACCGAGGATCTTTATGGTGGCACGTTCCGTCTTTTCGAAAAGATATTCCGACCGGCCGGGATTGAGGCGGTCTATGTAGACACGTCAGACCTTGAGGCGGTACAAAAAGCGCTGAAAGGGGTTGGCGTTAAAGCCATATTCATCGAAAGCCCAACAAACCCCCTGCTTAAAATTGCTGATATCCGGGCGATTGCGAAGGCGGCGCGGAAGTTGGGCGTCTTATCGATTGTGGATAATACATTCCTCACTCCTGTTTTTCAGCGTCCCTTGGAGCAGGGGGCTGATTTGGTGGTTTATAGTGCCACCAAATATCTGGCGGGGCATAATGATGTTGTGGCCGGGATGGTTGTAACGGGGAATCCGGAACTGTCAGAGAGCATAGGATTTTATCAGAACGCCATTGGTGGAATATTGGGCCCACAGGATGCCTGGCTTACCCTTCGTGGATTAAAGACGCTTCCCTTGCGCGTTCTTAAACAGCAGGAAAATGCCTGCGCGATCGCGGCTTGGTTGGCAACGCATGCGCGGGTCCGCCGCGTCTATTTTCCCGGTCTTCCGAATCATCCCGGGCGTGAAATCCTTGAACGCGAGCAGAGTGGCTATGGGGGCATGATTTCTTTTGAGGTTACTGATCCTGTACGGATTCCCGCCCTTTTGGGAGGAGTCAAAATTTTCACTTATGCCGAAAGCCTGGGGGGCGTAGAATCGCTAATCACTTACCCCGTGGCGCAGACTCATGCGGATATGGATGTTTCCGTGCGCGAAAAATTAGGGATCAATGATAAGCTCCTGAGATTGTCGATCGGTATCGAGGATGTGGGTGAATTACTTGAAGATTTGAAAGCGCTACTATGAACTATGCGACCCGCTTGATTCATTCCGGCAAAGACCGTGATCCCTATACGGGGGCGTCCAGTATCCCGATCTATCAGGCGTCCACCTTTCATCAAGCTGACCCCGAACATTTGGGGCCTTATGATTACGCTCGCAGCGGGAATCCGACCCGTGAAGCGCTGGAGCAGGCGATTGCCTCGCTTGAGGGGGGCGTGCGCGGCTTGGCATTTGCCTCAGGAATGGCGGCAACCTCGTCGGTGCTGATGCTTTTCTCGCCGGGCGACCATCTGGTAGTGGGGCAGGATATCTATGGGGGCACCTATCGTGCCTTGACCACCTTGTTCCGACAGTGGAAACTCGAAGTCACTTTTGTTGATAGCACCGATCCGGAAAGCGTCCGCAAGGCCATTACGCCTGCTACTCGGGCCTTATTTGTCGAAACCCCCGCCAACCCCCTGTTGGCCATTACCGATCTGCGTGCCATGGTCGAAATTGCGCGTGAACATAAGTTGCTGGCAATCACGGACAACACCTTTATGACGCCCTTTTACCAGCGTCCGCTTGAATTGGGTTTTGATATTGTGGTGCATAGCGCAACCAAGTTTCTGGGCGGACACAGCGACCTGATTGCCGGGCTCGCGGTGACTCGGGATGCGGAATTGGGGCATCGGCTGAAAATGATTCAAAATACCTTTGGCGCGATTTTGGGCCCACAGGATTCCTGGTTAGTGCTGCGAGGCATCAAGACGTTAGGCGTCCGGATGGATGCCCAGCAGCGAACCGCAGGGCTTCTGGCGGATTGGCTACTCACGCGCAAAGAAGTGAAGCAGGTGTTCTATCCTGGGCTCTCCCAGCATGCCGGTCATGGTACCCATAAGTTGCAAGCGTCGGGTGCCGGGGCGGTCCTTTCGGTTGAGTTTCATGATGTCAATACGACGATACATTTTTTAAAGCGCGTGAAGTTGCCCTTGATGGCGGTGAGTCTGGGCGGTGTGGAAAGCATTTTGTCCTATCCCGCCACGATGTCCCATGCGGCTTTGCCCAAGGCGGAACGACTGGCACGCGGGATTTCAGATGGACTTGTGCGTATCTCGGCCGGCCTGGAAGCACCAGAAGATTTGATAGCGGATATGGATGCGGCGTTGATACCCTAAAAAAATAAAGAAAAGGAACAGACCCTATGAGCAAGATATATGAAGATAACTCGAAGTCGATTGGCAATACCCCGCTCGTCAAGCTGAACCACGTGACAAAGGGAGCCAAGGCCACCGTGCTTGCCAAGGTTGAAGGGCGTAACCCGGCCTTTTCGGTCAAATGCCGCATCGGCGCCTCCATGGTTTGGGATGCGGAACAGCGCGGGGTTTTAAAACCCGGTATGGAAATTATTGAATCCACCAGTGGTAACACCGGAATTGCTCTGGCGTATGTCGCGGCCGCCCGCGGGTATAAGCTGACGCTGACGATGCCGGATACAATGAGTATTGAGCGTCGCAAGGTCCTGGCCGCTTTTGGCGCTAACCTGATTCTGACTCCGGGGGCCGAAGGTATGAAGGGGGCGATCAAGCGCGCGGAGGACATTGCTGCGTCGGATCCGAGCCACTATTTCCTGACACAGCAATTTAAAAATCCTGCCAATCCTGCGATCCACGAGACGACGACAGGACCAGAAATCTGGGCGGACACCGATGGGGCTATCGATGTTCTGGTATCGGGGGTGGGGACGGGAGGCACCCTTACGGGAGTTTCGCGTTATATCAAGAATACGCGCGGCAAAAAAATCATATCGGTGGCCGTCGAACCCAAGGAGAGCCCCGTGATTACCCAGAAGCGGCTGGGGCAGGAGCTCAAACCTGGTCCTCACAAAATACAGGGTCTCGGCGCCGGGTTCATTCCTGATACCCTTGACCTATCGCTGGTGGATCGCGTGGAGCTGGTGGATAGCGCGGAAGCCATTGATTTTGCCCGACGCTTGGCGAAGGAAGAAGGGTTGCTCGTGGGGATTTCCTGTGGCGCCGCCGCCGCCGTAGCCGTGCGATTGGCCCAGCAGGCAGAATTTGCAGGGAAAACGATCGTCGTGATATTGCCCGATGCCGGAGAACGCTATCTGTCTACTGTGCTTTTCGATGGCATCGTTTGAGCAGGCTCATATTCCCGCTCCATCCGAAAGGATGCCGGTCAGTTTGTCGAAGATAAGATCAGCATCTGGGCTGTCGATAGTGACTTCCAGAAGATCGCCTTTGCTCGCACCCAAAGTGAGAAGCTGCATGATAGAGCACGCGTTGGCATTTTTGCAGCCCTTGCAGGACACTGAAAACTGGCATTCGTGAATTTTGGCCAATTTCACAATCTCACTGGCCACACGCATATGTAGTCCGTTTTTACTATTTACGATCAGCTCTTTCGTTTTCATGAATCTTGCGCCCGTTTCTTAGTCTCGTCATTATTATGCATATCTGACCGAAATAACAGATTAAAATAATCCACAATATGGGGCATCATTTGTGGTGGCTTGTAGGAAGCGACCTTGTGTCGCGATTGAGGGCGCCGGGTGGACATCGCGCGCAAGCGCTGCTCCTACACGTTGCCGGTGAATGACGCGCTGTTTAATAATCAATATATTGACATCGGAGGCAGCATATATTACTTTGTCTATAGATTGGATAGAGATATGGAGTACGAGCTGAATTTAAACTTAAAAATTAGTAAAAAGGAAAACCGATATGAGCAAGATATACGAGGATAACGCACAGTCTATAGGGAACACGCCATTGGTCAGACTCAACCACATCACGAAGGGCGCTAAGGCGACGGTATTGGCGAAGGTCGAGGGGCGTAATCCTGCGTACTCGGTCAAGTGCCGCATTGGGGCGGCCATGATTTGGGATGCTGAAAAGCGAGGAATCCTCAAGCCGGGCGTAGAGATTATTGAGCCTACCAGTGGTAACACGGGGATTGCTTTGGCTTATGTGGCGGCCGCACGGGGATACAAGCTTACATTGACCATGCCCGAGACGATGAGTGTGGAGCGACGGCGCGTGTTGGCGGCTTTTGGAGCAACCGTGGTGTTGACGCCGGGGAGCGAGGGAATGAAGGGGGCCATCAAGCGTGCCGAAGAAATAGCCGCGTCGGAACCGGGAAAATATTTTCTCCCGCAGCAGTTCAAAAATCCGGCGAATCCGGCCATTCATGAGGCGACCACCGGCCCGGAAATATGGAATGACACCGATGGTCAGATCGATGTCCTGGTGGCGGGTGTGGGGACCGGCGGGACCATTACGGGCGTCTCGCGCTACATCAAGAACACCAAAGGTAAAAAGATCGTTTCCGTGGCCGTGGAGCCCAAGGAAAGCCCGGTTATTACCCAGAAATTGATTGGACAGGAACTGAAGCCCGGACCGCATAAAATCCAAGGGCTCGGCGCAGGCTTTATTCCTGAAACGTTGGATCTTTCCATCGTGGATCGTGTGGAGCAGGTGGAGAGTTCAGAGGCCATTGCTTATGCGCGGCGGCTCGCCAAAGAGGAAGGCCTGCTCGTCGGCATTTCTTGTGGAGCGGCTGTTGCCGTAGCCGACCGCCTCGCCCGCCTGGATGAGTTTGCCGGTAAGACGATTGTTGTGGTGTTGCCGGATGCGGGCGAACGCTATTTGTCCACCGTGTTGTTCGAAGGGGTAGGCGCCTAACGGGCGCATCATCGCCCTGCGTAGGGCCGCCGTTTGTCGACGTACCGTAGTTTATGGTAAATCAATCAGTAGCCTATGCAAGAAACTAACAAGTCTATTTACCGGACAAGCCTGACACTGGTTTTGGAGCAGGCCTTGGAGAAGGTTCCATTTTATGAACGATGGAAGACCGTTGATCCGGGGCGGTGTTACCCTATAGAAAAGCGCTTTGCCGCTTTGCCCCACCTCACCAAGCGGGATATTCGCGCCTATATGCCTAAGGGCTTTATTCCGCGGGACCGCGATTTTAAAGCAGGCGTTGACTCAGGTGAGATCGAACTGGTCACAACCAGCGGCACCACGGAGGACCGTTCCTCAATTGTCTGGTATCAACCTTGGTGGGATGCGTCCGAGCATGCAGCGGCCTTCCTCCACAAGGGGCTCGATAAAATTGTTAATGGGAGTCAACGCGAAGCCGTTTTGACCACTCCGCTTTGCGCGGGAACGGTTTGCCACATAGGAGATCTTCCGGTGGAGGAGCGAACTTTAGGACGTTTGCTTTTCCTGAACCAACAGGCCAATCCTGCCCAATGGGCGCCCCGTGATATGGATCGCATGATCCATGAGCTGAAGGCATTCAAGCCCCAATTGCTTGAAGCGGATCCTGCCTATTTGGCTGCCCTCTGTCGATATGCTGCGGCGAACGAGCGCCCTGTATTCAGGCCTGAATTTATTATACTCACGTATGAATTTCCTTCCCGCCTGCATTACGGCCAGATCAAACGGGTTTTCCCGGATGTCCCGGTGCTCAGTTCCTATGGATCCACGGAGACGGGGCATGTGTTGATCGAATGCGAACAGGGACGATTCCACCAGAATACCGAAAGCTGTCATCTGGATTTTCAGTCTCTGAAAATATCCCGTGGCGATCCCCGCGATGGCCGGCTTTTGGTGACCACGCTCGGGAACCCCTGGGTCAGCCTGCTTCGTTTTGATATTGGGGATCTTGTCCGCGTTGAGACCCAAATGTGTCCGTGCGGACGCTCTTCAGGACTTACGGTGGCCCGCGTGCTGGGGCGGGTTCGCGATCTGACCTTTACGGACACCGGCCGAGTGGTGACCGTCGAGGACTTAGATCATATCGTAGGCCAAACGGAGGCGCTGAGCAACTACCAGATGGAACAATCGTCCCGAAACGACTATCTTTTCCATTATGTTCCCGTTGCAGGGAATCAAGTCCCTGAAGCAGATTTACTGGCCCGGCTGAGGTCACTATACGGTTCCAGCGCGCGGATAATCCTGCGTGCGGAATCCACGATTCTCGCCGAGGCGTCGGGAAAATATCGTCTTGCCCGAACCACCTTCCCGTGGAATGCTGAGGATGTGTTCAAAATAGGAGGCGGGTTTATATGAGCTTTATTCGCGCCGACCCGTTAGCCTGGACGCGTTCGGATTTCCCGCTACTCAACCGGCGGATTGACGAGCACCCGATCGTGCATTTGGATAGCGGCTCCACCGCTCCGAAGCCCCGTTGCGTCATCGATGCTGTAACCCGTTTTTATACGGACTACACCGCCAATGTCCACCGGGGAGTACATGGGTTATCGGAAGAGGCCACGGAGGAATTTGAACGTGCGCGGCACGAGGTAGCATCATTTTTAAATGCGTCGCCGTCTGAAATCATTTTTACACGCAACACGACGGAAGCCGTCAACCTCGTCGCGCACGGCTTGGGGCTCAAGGAAGAGGATGAAATCGTCCTGCCCGCTTCTGAACACCATTCTAATTTTATGCCTTGGCGAATCAACGCGCGAACCCTGCCCATCGGCCTGGATTCGAGTGGAGTTCCTTTGTATGACGAAATTGAGGCGCGCCTAGGACCGCAGACCCGACTGGTAACACTCGCTCAGGTTTCCAATGTGCTAGGAGTGGTGGCGCCCGTGGAGCAGTGGATCGGCGCCGCGCATGCTAGAAGTATTCCCGTTCTGATTGATGCCTCTCAAAGCACGAGTCACCTCCCCATCGACGTTAAGGCGATGGATTGTGATTTCTTGGCGACGTCGGGGCATAAATTGCTGGGTCCCTCCGGGGTCGGTGTTCTGTATGGAAAGCGGGAGTTGCTGGAGTCATTGTCCCTCTATCAGAGCGGTGGCGGGATGGTTAAGCTCCATGCGGACGACCGATTTATTTCTCACGAGATTCCCGTTCGGTTTGAGGCCGGTACTCCGAACATCGAAGGGGTAATCGGGCTGGGCGCCGCCGTGGCTTATCTTCGTTCCATCGGAATGAAGGCGATTTATGAACACTCCCGCGGGCTGGGACAACATCTGGTGGAAGCGCTGGGAGCCCTTTCGGGTGTGGAGGTGCTCGCTCGGAATGTCCCTTTTTCGCAGCGGATTGGGCTAGCCTCCTTTAGTATGAAAAAAGGGGGGCTCAGCGCCGATACGGTGGCAAGGCAGTTGTATGATCGCCATCAAATTCTGGTGAGCGGGGGATACCATTGCGCTCATATCCTTCACCACCGCTTGAATCTGGAGGGAACCGTACGTGCCTCGACTCATGTTTTCAATACCCATGCCGACATCGACCGGCTGATCGAGGGGCTTAAAGATGTATTGGATGTTTGACCATGCATAGGATCAAGTCGGTCTACCTCCTCTCCGGGGACTCCCATCACCATCGTAAATCCCGCGACCCGCTGATCCGGGAGATGTTAGCGGAAACAGGTCGCGCCTTTCCCAGTGTCGCTTATATCGGGACGGCTAGCGGGGATGCTCTGGCTTTTTTCAACGTCATCAAAACCCTTTTTGAGCGATCTGGGGCCGGGCAGGTCAATCTGGTTTCCTTAGCCGCACCTGAGGCCGACCTCGATTATGCCCGATCGTTAATTGAAACAGCCGATATTATTTTTATTAGCGAAGGGGATGTGGAATTGGGGATGCGGACGATCCGTGAGCGTGGTATGTCGGAGTTGATTAGGGCGCGTTTCCAGGCGGGCGCCGTACTTGCCGGTTTTTCGGCCGGGAGTATATTGCTTTCCCGGCAATGGGTAAGTTGGAGCGATCCGGATGACGATGCAACGGCTGCGGCATTTGATTGTATCGGTATTGTCCCTTTGGTGTGCGATATGCATGATGAAGCCGACGGGTGGGAGGAGCTAAAGAGGCTTCTGTGGTTGCGGCAGGTGAACGACGAAGTCGGCTATGGCGTTCCTACTTCCATGGGCTTACGTATTCACCCGGACCAGCGCATCGAGGCCATTGGCGGAAGCGTTCACCGTTATACCTTTCGTGACGGGCGGGTAGATAACATTGGCGATATCAGCCCTTCCTTTTTTGTCCATGAGTCGGAATACGAATATCAGATTTAATTTTATGAATAAAAAAACGAGCGAACATTTTGATTGGGTGGGTCTGAGCGGTCGCGTGTTGGCGGGCGAAGCAATGAGTCGTGATGAAGCCATGACTGTTTTGAAGTCAGAAGAAAATGAACTTCTGAATCTATTGCATGCCGCGTTCTTGTTGCGGCAACATTACTTTGACCGGAAGGTCAGCCTGCATGTCATCCGCAATGCCAAAAGCGGGGACTGCAGTGAAGATTGTTCGTATTGCAGTCAGTCCAGCGCGAGCACAGGCGTAGTCCCGTGTTACCCTTTGCAGAGTGAAGAAGAGCTCCTGCAGGGAGCAAAAGAGGCTCACGAAATGGGGGCTATCCGGTATTGTATCGTCACCAGCGGCCGCTCGCCCGCGCGGGAGGACCTTGATCGTATTATCCGGGCGGTAAAGCGGATCAAGCGTGAGTTCCCTCTTTCGATATGTGTGTCGCTCGGGATTTTGACCGATACCCAGGCGCATGAAATCAAAGCCGCAGGTGTGGATCGTTACAACCACAACTTGGAATCCTCAGAACGATTTTTTCCGAACATTTGCACGACCCATACTTATGCGGAACGCAAAGCGACTGCGGCACGGGTCAAATCAGCGGGGCTGGAGCTTTGCAGCGGAGGATTGCTGGGCATGGGCGAATCTTTGGAGGATCGGGTGGATCTGGCTCTGGCCATGCGCAACACAAAAGTGGATTCCATTCCTTTAAATTTTCTGGATCCACGTCCAGGCACCGCACTTATGAATCGAACCCGGATTTCTGCGGGAGATGTATTACGGACTTTGGCGATGTTCCGGTTCGTTCATCCCGACCGCGAGATCCGTATAGCTGGCGGCAGGGAAGCCTGTCTAGGTCCGCTGCAGGTTCTGGCTCTTTACCCGGCAAATTCTATGTTTACTTCAGGATATCTCACGACCCCTGGACAAGGTTATCAGGCCGATCGGAGAATGCTTGATATGGCCGGCTTCGATGTGGTCGAAATCACGGACGCATAAAAAACTTTTGAAATTGGTTTACACCTTTTGGCTATTATGTAATTCTGTAGTTACTCGATAGATATACAGGTGTATCGTGACCGAGTATAAATAAATTGAGATTACTAATTGAAACATATGGGTGCCGCCTGAGGGCGGACTAAGGAGAAGAAAATGGCAACTCAGGGACTCAGTACATTGGCATTGCATGCGGGGCAACAGGCGGATCCTACAACGGGTTCGCGTGCAGTTCCGATTTATCAAACGACGTCCTACGTCTTTAAGAGTTCCGAACATGCGGCGAATCTATTCGCCTTGAAGGAATTCGGAAATATTTATACGCGGCTCATGAATCCGACGACGGATGTGTTTGAGAAGCGAGTTGCCGCTCTGGAAGGGGGCACGGGGGCGTTGGGCGTCGCGTCGGGGCAATCGGCTATCTTCTATGCGTTGTTGGCCATTACGCAGTTGGGCGACGAGGTTGTGGCCGCCAACAACCTCTATGGCGGTGCCTATCAAATGCTCAATCATACATTTTTAAAGTTAGGCCGCACGGTCAAATTTGTAGACTCGCGGGATCCGGAGGCCTTCAAGCGCGCCATCACCAGCAAGACCCGCGCGCTTTATGCGGAGACGATTGGGAATCCAAAATTGGATGTGCCGGATTTCGAAGCCTTGGCAAAGATCGCGCATGAAGCGGGCATTCCGTTGGTCGTGGATAATACGGTCGGCATTGGTTTAGTTCGGCCCTTTGATTACGGAGCGGATATTATTGTCGCTTCTGCCACAAAGTATATCGGTGGGCATGGAACCTCGCTTGGTGGCGTGATTGTGGATTCGGGCAAGTTCAAGTGGAACAACGGAAAATTCCCGGAGTTCACGGAGCCGGACCCGAGCTATCATGGGCTGGTCTATTGGGATGCGTTAAATAACGTTCCCGACCTCGGCAATGTCGCCTTCATCCTGAAGATACGTGTGACTTTGTTGCGCGATCTGGGGGCGGCGCTCAGCCCATTCAACGCCCATCAATTTTTATTGGGGCTTGAAACCTTGATTTTACGACAGCAGAAACACTCGTCAAATGCGCTGGAAATTGCGCAGTGGTTACAGGCTCATCCCCAAGTGAAATGGGTCACCTATCCGGGGTTGAAAAACGATCCCAGCCACAAGATCGCCTCAAAATACCTGAAAAAAGGATATGGCGGTTTGATTGGGTTCGGCATTAAAGGCGGATTGGAAGCAGGCAAGAAATTCATCGACTCTGTGAAACTTTTCTCCCATGTGGCCAACATCGGCGATGCCAAGAGCCTGGTGATCCATCCGGCATCGACCACGCATCAGCAACTAACCCTCGAGCAACAGCAACAAACCGGGGTGACTGCGGATTATGTCCGGCTTTCCATCGGGTTAGAAGACGTAGAAGACATCAAAGAGGATATTGAACAGGCCTTGAAAAAAACAGCAACCTGATAAATTCGGGCGCTTCGTGCCTCGGATCAAAATCCTCGCCTAAGGACGTTCCGGCCACGATGGGGTTGCATGATTCGACCTGCCCACGCGGCTCAGCAAGCTTCGCCATCCATAAGAATAATCTCCCCCTTATAGATCATGTCTTCTGGATGGCGAAGCTTGCTGAGCCGCGTGAGTACAGGGTGTATTGGAGATCTCAGGTAGACATCAGATTGCTTAGGCAAGGATTCGGGTCGGGCGGAAAGAATTTCGTCAGGATGGATTATCTGATACAAACCATTGATGTTCGACTTCAACGGTATGAGATTGCCATGGTTTTGGCCGTGGCGGGTCTTTATTTCTTTTCGTTTATCCAGCGTGTCGGAATACCCGGCTCGATATTCAATGACCTGCAGAGCGAGATGAACCTCGACGCGGCTACGGTCACCCGGCTGGGGGCGATCTATCTATTCATCTATGCGATTGCGCAGCCCTTTGTTGGCGTTCTGGCCGACCGGTTTGGCGGGGCCCGGGTGGCCATGGCGAGCGGGCTTTTGCTGGTCATGGGTGCCGCGCTTTTTCCTCTCTCGCATAGTGTGGTCGGCTTGAATTTCAGCCGGGCGTTGGTGGGGTTGGGTGGCAGTGCCATGTTTTTGTGCATGTTCAAGGAAGCCGACCATTCGTTCAGTGGTAAACATTTCACCGTGGTTCTCGGGATTTTGTCATTGATCGGGTATTGCGGGGGACTGGCTGGAACCTAGCCGTTTCGGATGTTGGTGGATCACGGAGGCTGGCGAAAGGCCTGTCTGATCCTTGCCCTGGGCACAGTATTTTTTTGGGGACTGACTTGGTGGCTATGGCGAAAAGTAAACCGTACCGAGCACCCACACCCCGGTGGGAATGGCTGGAGCAATATCACCACGGTATTAACCAATCGATTGAATTATCCGGTACTGATAGGTGTGTCATTCAGCGCTTCCGTGTCGCTTTGTCTGCAGATGACCATCGGCCAGAACCAATTGACTTGAGCGTATCTGCGCCAGGCAGTTGGTGGAACGGGCAGTTTGTAGAGGTTGTCTTGTAGTCTGTTTCCCGGGTATCCCACAGACAGAAGCCGTCGTGGTGCTTGGCCATGATCAGTGCGTATTTAACGCCAGATTGCGCAAGCAGGTCTGCCCATTTATTCGGGTCGAACCGGGTTGGCTTAAAGGTCTTTTGCAGTGCCTCGTAGGACGCTTTATAGATTAGATTATCTTGCTCGGTTGCTTCTGGGGTGCCTCGAACATGATCCACCCGCTTATTCCAATTCCAGCGTTCCGGACAAAGCGGCCATGAATCAATCCCCCACTGTGTGCAAGTCTGCCAGTCGAGTAAGACACCGAGTTTGAGGCCCTGCCACCGGGATAGACTTTTGAGAACGAGGGGATCGGTGGGTGGGGTATAGTGCTGACTTGGCGCATAGGCGCCAAAGTCACCATCGGTGACGCCGGCAGTGCCACACGGTGCAGGGTAGGCCGCCAATTCTGGCGAAGACTTTGGGTCGAATCGCATGGTTGTCGCGGTCTTGTTCGTCGACTGCGCCGGATTGTTCGGACGTTATATTCTTAATCATCGATCAGGGTTCCTAGTTTGTTGAGAACTTCATGAATGGTCTCTTTCGGAACTGAACAGCAAAATGACGTTTGTTTGGCTTTCCAGTCCATGTTTTTAACTTGGTCGGAAAGGACAACACCACAAACTTGAATTCCCTGCGGAAGAGAAACTTCAAATGGATAGCCCTTGACCTGACTTGTGATCGTACAAAACAAGGCCAAACCCACTTTTCGATTATATGATTCCAGGGACAAAACCAGCGCAAACCGGTGCCCCGCCTGCTCATGTCCTGCTTGAGGGTTGAACGTGAGCCATACAATATCGCCCCGCTTTGGACAGTAGGGCGCAACCATTACCACGCCTCCTGTCCGACAGCAGCACCTGTAAGAACTTCAGCATGTCGGTTTCGCGGGGTGACGCCTTTCAGGAGGTCATCAAGTTTATAGCTCTGCTGGCGAACTGGAACGATAATGATTTGCCCGTCATGAGACACCATATTTATGGCCTCTCCCGAGCACAAATGCACGTCCTTTGCTACCGACCACGGGATACGTACCGCTAAACTGTTACCCCACTTTTGCACTTTGGTAATCATAATAATCTCCAAGATGTATCTACAATGAAGATACATTACGCCGAGAGCGACAGCAAGGGGAATGTGATTCTCGTGCTTATTCGATGTTGTCAGGGGCGCATATCACTTCCGTAGGGGTTTTTCAATGAGCCAAAAGGAAGAGAAGAAAAGATTTACTACAACTCCTCCATTGCTCGAAGTTTTTCTATGTGTGAAAATCTGCCGATATCTAATACAGTATTCATATTAGCATTTTCTGACAAATCAGGCTCAGTTTCCGGCACATTTATCATCCCTCAATTTCGGCCAACGGTCAGCCTTCTCGGGCGGCACGGTAGCGACGTACCGAGCTAGGCTTGGTTAGACTCCTACCTGGATCTTATTGTCATAGTATTAGCTCGCAATGTCTCATGCAAATAATTGGGAATCTTGAAGCGGAACAGTGTTGCTGCAGACGTCGCCTGTGTGAAGGTGCCGAAATCGGGATTGAGTTGAACTTCCACGTCATACAACTTTCCCTTTTCAATCCGATACACGCAGTCAAATGCACGATATTCGTCGCCTACGTAGGACACGGGGACGGAGATCTCTCTGGTCTGGCCGGGAGCAATTATCACGAAACTGTCCGCACTTGGATTCGCATCCATATCGATCATGATTCTACTGGTGGGCGGAACGGCCTGTCCGTTGCGCCGAATCTGGAGTGTCATGGCCAAAGGGGATTGGTTGATCGATATGATGTCATTGGTTCTGTTGCTCACATATAGCAGAGCCCCCTCCTTTCCGTTATTGATGAGTCGCGCCTCCAAACCATATTGAAGAGGTGCAGCGGGGCCATATCCCACGAGTTCAACTGATGGGGAACACCCCGAAAGAAGAAGCCCCGTCATAATTACACAGGCCATGAATCGCATCCGTTCCATATTCATCTCCAGTCTAACGTTCCGCACCACCAACGGCGCGTTTAGCGGCGTAACCATCACTCGATACATCAAGCCAGAAACACCATCGACGAAACAATTCCCATTGATCATTTTTCAATATCATTCTCAACGTTAGTGTTTTGGCTGAAGCGCAGCGGATAGCCAAGAGCGCCTGGTTCTGAGTAGTCATTATTTCTTAATTCTGCCCTTTGAATTAAAACCAAGGGTTGCTGGTCCATAGTCAATGCATCTTCTATATTTTCTCTGGTTTCATTGTCTCTTATACAGAACGTCACGCTTCAGGCTGAGGCGGCTGCAGGCCGAGGATAGCCTGAACGCTCTGCCGACTCATTTCAGTAGGCTAAAAAAGGGAAGCGTGGCGGCACCCTTGTCGAATGTGTTTCCCATATCACAACCGCACGACTGAGCCGAATGTGCAATTAGAATGTCTGCCAAGTCTGCCTTGCCAAATCGCCGACCGTCACCAATGACACGTTCCACCACTTCGTCTTTTTCAAAACTGAAGACCGGCATCTGGCGCATGTTAGCCAACGCATCCAGTATTTCGGATCGCGACTTGTCGTATGCACTTTCCAAAACCCAGATTGTTTCCAAGACAACGGCTAGGGGAACAAAAACCTGTTCGCGATTCGTCTCGGCCTGCTTCAAACGACGAAAGACAAGCAGGGCTTGGTGCTCATCGTCACGAACCAAAAACCTGACAATCACATTGGTGTCTACGGCGGTCACTGTTTATGACTCCGGAATCTGTTTGCAACAGCAGTGTTCATTTCTGCCACTGTGTGTAGCTGTTGTGACGGTGCGTGGAGCGTACCGAACACATCTTCAACGGACTTTGTCATGGGTTTCAGGACGGCTTCAAAGTCTCCATGAAGTACAAACGCGATTCTGTCTCCCGAATGCAGGTGTAGCGAATCGCGCACTGATTTGGGTATCGTTATCTGCCCCTTGGTTGTCAACGTCGAGGTGACCATATTTGTTATCCTTACTATTTTGTATTTCCTTACAAGGTAGTAAGGCGAGGTGCTGATGTCAAAGCATATCCGTCTTGGCATAACGCCGCAAATCAGCTTGAGCCGGGCTTCCCGGCGATAGGCTGAATTTGCTTGGGTCATTTGATCCATTTTAGCCCTCATCATCGATTTCCTCCAAATGGGGAAGGCGCGCTCCGCCGCGGCGATTCTTGCCCGGTTCAGACACCATGCTGAACCTATCGCGGCACGGAGTGCCCTAAATTGAATCAATTCCTATTAATCACTATTTCAATATCATTCCCAACGTGAGCCTTCAAGCGCGGCGTACTCGCCGTCGCGTGGGAGGGTGGGAGGCTTGGTTGTGTGCCGGGTATGCCCGGCTGTTTGTCGGTGCGCTCCGCGAGCGTACCAAATTTCAAATACGCTTCAAGCGTAAACGGAAGGCGGTTACGAAATCAAGGAGTTAGTCCGACCCCAGGTAGGCAATGCCAAAGGGTAG
>JBBQNS010000015.1:0-49165 GCA_038330175.1 Kiritimatiellia bacterium | reverse complement strand
GTACAGGCGCGGGCCGTGCCGCTTTCCTGTATGACAGGCGCAGTTCTTCCGAGAGCAAGTCGAGTATCGCTCGACGAGCGATCCGTTCAGCAGGTCGCGTAGCGAGGCCATTTCGGCGAGCAGGGTGTCACGGCTCTCGGCCGGTGATGCTTTCATTTTTTTGTTCATATCGCCAGTATAGAGCATATATCATGCCCTATACAATGAAAAACAAAAAAAGTCATAATTAGAATTGCTGGGATTGAGGCGGGACATCTTGACGGCATAGGCGGCGCGAATCTCAACAGGCCGCGGTCGCAGTTTTTAAGTTGGAGCAAAAAAAGATAAGGGGTATAACTTCAACTTATGACAAGTACTGGCGAACTTTTTGGAGCGGAAACTCTTGCGGTCATTGACTTTGAAACGACGGGTCTTTCGCCGATGATGGGGTCAAGAGCAACGGAAATTGCAGTGGTGTTGATCTGTAATGGGGCGATTGTGGGTCGGTATCAAAGCTTGATGAATGCGGGGGTTCACGTTCCGTCATTTATTGAGGAGTTGACGGGAATCAGTAATGAGATGGTCCGGAATGCCCCGTCGGCGGCTGACGTCATGGCGGCAGCATACGATTTTATTGGCGATCGGCCCATGGTGGCCCACAATGCGTCGTTCGATTGTAAATTCTGGGATGCGGAACTCCTGCGGATTCAACGGCGCCGCCGCCAGGAATTTACCTGCTCGATGCGAGTGGCGCGGCGGCTTTTTCCGGAGGCACCCAGTCACAAGCTGGGGACTTTGGTGCGCTATCTCCACCTTCCTGATTCCGGCGTGCATCACCGGGCCATGGCGGATGCCGAAATGACAGCCCACCTTATGACGCGATTACAACAGGAGATTATGCGCCGTTTCGGATTGGAGCAGGTTCCCTTCAAACAGCTTCGCGCCATCCAATCGGCGTCCGCCTCCAAGCTGGAGATGACCGTTCGACGCTTTCAGGCGGCGGGATAGGGACCGAATAGTCACTCATTCCTGTTCGTGAAATGGTTTACTGCTTGACGGGGCGGGTTGATTTCCGCAGATTACAAAACAAATGTTGTCTTAAGAGGGCTTCAGGATGACGTGCGCGTTGGATTAAGGAACTGCTGCTATGTTAAACTTCTTGCTTGGGCTGTTTTCTGAGGATATTGGAATTGATTTGGGTACAGCCAACACTTTGGTGTTTGTTAAGGACCGGGGGATTGTGCTCCGGGAGCCGTCGGTCGTAGCCATTCAGGCTGGCACTCGCAGAGTTTTAGCGGTGGGGGAAGAAGCCAAGCAGATGTTGGGACGTACACCGGGTGGTATTGTGGCCATTCGCCCTATGAAGGCGGGTGTTATCGCGGATTTTGAGATTACTGAGGCCATGCTGAAGTCTTTCATCCGCCGAGTCCATAATCGTCGTACGTTGGTGCGACCTCGGGTGATTATTGCGGTGCCCAGTGGAATTACGGAAGTAGAGAAGCGTGCGGTCAAGGATTCGGCCATGCACGCCGGGGCGCGTGAGGTGTATTTGATAGAGGAGCCGATGGCGGCAGCGATTGGTGTCGGGTTGCCTGTACAGGAGCCGGCCGGGAATATGATTGTGGACATTGGGGGTGGTACCACTGAGGTGGCGCTGATCTCGTTGGCTGGAATTGTATTCTGTCGCAGTGTTCGTGTCGGTGGCGATGAGATGGACGATTTCATCGCCCAGTATATGAAACGGGTTTATAATTTGATGATCGGTGAACGAACGGCTGAGGCAATCAAGATGAAGATCGGCTCCGCATACCCGCTGGCGGAGGAATTGACCATGGAGGTCAAGGGACGCGATCTTGTCTGTGGTCTGCCTAAGACTCTTACGATTACCTCAGAGGAAATCAGGGAAGCGCTTCAGGAGCCGCTGTCATCCATTTTGGATGCCATCCGGGTGACCTTGGAACGTTGCCCTCCTGAACTCTCAGCCGATTTGGTGGATCGTGGCATGGTGATGTCCGGTGGTGGATCTCTCCTGAGAGGGATTGATCTGCTGATTGCCGAGCACACCGGCTTGCCGGTCCATCGTGCCGATGACCCGCTTAGCGCCGTGGCTGAAGGGACGGGGGTTGTGCTCTCTGAGCTCAATGTCCTACGTCGCATTGCTACGGGCGAACAACGAACATACTGATCTTCTCTCGAAAAAATCGCCTCTGCTCGTCCAGAATGTTTTAGATTTGAGCACACTTCCTTGAGGAAGTGAGGAGATGAGGTTTTTTGACGTGAGGGATCGTACATTTGTTTTAGGAGTAGTGCTGGCGACTTTCTTTCTGGTTCTCCTGAACCTGCCGTCGTCCGTGTCATCTTCCTTGCGCGGCTTCTTTCGGGGAAGCATGGCCACCTATCAGGGTGGAGTAACCCGCTTTATGTCCCGCATCCAAAAAACGTCGTCTGCTGTCGGCAGCATTAACGATGTCATCGATGAGCGCGATCTGCTGCAAAAAGAGGTAACGGTGCTCCGATCCCAACTCCGCAGTCTGGATGGCGTTGCCCGGGAAAACAAAGACCTGCGCGAATTATTGGGTTTTAAAAAACAGCTGACTTTGCGGACGGTGACTTGTGAGGTGATTGCCCGGGATGATGGCTATGGCTGGTGGCAGACGATCCGGCTCGACAAAGGCCGTAATGAGGGGATTGGCGTCAATATGCCGGTCATGACGCTGGGTGGCGTGGTCGGCCGTGTGATTGAAGTCAACACACATACCTGTGATGTGCTGCTGATTTCGGACCGCTCTTTCAAGCTTTCCGTTCGATTTGAGCAGGATGGCTCATTTGGCATCCTGCAGGGGGTCGGGATTTCACTGAGGGGGGATCACGGCTTCGGGGTACTTTGTATGCCCACTCCAGCCCGAGTGGATTACGTTCGTAAAGATTTGGATATCAAAGCAGGTGAAATGGTGGTGACCTCGGGGTTTGGGGGCGTATTTCCTGCCGGGCTGGCCGTGGGGCGGGTGGTCAGCATAAGTATGGATGAGACGGGGCTTTATCAAGTGGCTGAGGTGGCACCGGCTGCCGATATGGCCCGGCTTCAGCAGGTGTTAGTAGTGACGGGTCCATGAGTGTAATAGAATGACAGCCGCAATCATGATTTTTTTATTGTTGTTGGGCGGGCTACTACAGAGCCTGATCCCGGCATCGGCTTGGCTTGGAGTCTCCAAGCCCCCTTTTTTGATGGCCGTGGCGCTCTATTATGCCTTATCTCATCCCCGCAGAACGGCGGTGGTCGCGGCGATCATGGCCGGCATCATCCAGGACTCAATGAGCCTGATCCCGATAGGGTATTCATCGCTTTGCTTTGTTATTTTTGGAGTGGTGTTGGCGGAGACGCGTGAAAAATTATTTGGAGATAGTTTACTTACGGTGGCCGTACTGGGCGCCGGCTTAGGGGCGTTGACCACGTTAGGACTCTATTTGATGTTGAGTCTCAATTCGCTGGCCGACTCTATTCCCGTCGGGTGGGTTGCTCTCAAGATGGTGGGGACGGCGTTGCTCGGGTTAGGCGTATCCCCGCTCGTCTGGTTGATGGCTGCGACGCTTGAGCGCCATGTGGGGCTGACCTATGAGGGTGAGAGATAACATGGCTGAAGGCGAAACAACCCTATTGGAGTTAAAGCGGATCCGGCTGGTACTGTTCATCATGCTGGGCTTGCTCCTATTGTTGGGCGCCATACTATTTGACCTCCAGATTTCAAGACAGCCTGAGTTTGAAGCCAGTCTGCACAAACAGAGCGTGAGGCGGATCCGGTTGCCGGCACCGCGGGGCCGTATTTTCGACCGGAATCAACTATGTTTGGCCGATAATCAGCCCTGCTACTGCCTGGCCTTCAATCTGGAAGATCTGCGCCAGCCTGGGCGCTGGAAGAATACAGTGGCCGAAGTGCAGCGTAAGGTTGGGGAGCTGAAAGGCCTGATGGGCCGAAAAGCCATCATCAGTGAAGAAGATATCTGGACGCATATTCGACGGCGATTGCCGCTTCCTTTGGTGGCTTGGCGTAGCTTGGATCCCGCCGCACTGGCCCGGATTTCGGAGTCTTCGGTGGATATGACGGGCGTGGAAATCTATGTGGAGCCCAACCGGGTTTATCCGAAGGGCGGTTTAGCCGCCCATGTTTTGGGGTATGTCGGTAAAACAGATTTTTCCAAAGATGAGATCGCCGATTTTCAATATTATCTGCCAGAGATGGATGGAAAAATGGGGCTGGAACGGCAGTTTAATCAAACTTTGGTCGGGCTGCCGGGTGAACAGCTAATGCGAATTGACGCCTCCGGGCTCAAGCGTGCCGAACGGATGGATAAAGAGGCGAAGCTGGGGGCCAATGTGATTTTGGCGCTGGATGCCCGGATTCAAGCGCTGGCGGAGGGCGTGATCAAAGATGTGCCGGGTGCCGTTGTCGTGCTCGATCCCAATAATGGGGATGTCTTGGCCTTAGCCAGCTCACCGACCTTCAACCCCAATCAGTTGATGCCTTTTTTTCCTAAGGCGCTGTGGGACCAACTCAACGATGACCCGGGCAAGCCTATGCTGAATAAAGCGGTGGCTGAGGTTTATGCGCCGGGGAGCATCTTCAAGCCGGTGACAGCCTTGGCGGCCCTGAATAGCGAGACCATTGCGGTCGGCATGACGGTGAATTGTCCCGGATATTTTATGATCGGGAACAAGGCGATGAAGTGCTGGAATCCCAACGGACACGGACTGGTCGATCTGCGGCGCGGCATTGAACAGTCGTGCAATACCTATTTCATCACCATCGGCTTGAAGTGCGGCAATGAGGCCATTTCGGATCTCGCGAAATTATTCGGTCTGGGAGAGAAGACGGGCATCGAGCTGGACCGAGAGGCGGCGGGCATTGTTCCCACGCCTGAATGGAAGCAAAAATACCGGCATGATGACTGGCGGAATGGAGACACCTGTAATTTCGCAATCGGGCAGGGTGCGCTGGCGGTGACGCCTCTGCAAATGGCGGTGGTGGCCGCGACCCTGGCCAGTGGAGGCGACGTCATGCGCCCACGATTAGTATTGAGTTTACAGGATGCGGCGGGGGATACCTTGACGAATTATCCCGCCACTCGGGTGCGCCGTTTGCCGCTTGCGCATGAAACAATGCAGGCGGTGCGGCAGGGCATGCATGATGTCATTATGGCCCCCACAGGAACCGGTGGGCGGGCGCGCATTCCCGGCATCGAGATGGCTGGCAAAACAGGAACCGCTGAGTATGGTGAAAAGGAAGACCGGAAGAAGCACGGGTGGATGATTTTGTTTGCCCCTTATGAAAAGCCGCGTTATGCCGTGGCCATGGTGGTGGATGATGCCGTTTCTGGTGGGTTTACCGTGGGGCCCCGTTTGCATGAACTCATGATGGGGATTTTTAATTTACCAGCGGCCTCGCAGAAGAAGGAGGAGGGATGAGGGAGTTCCTTCAACAATTTCGCCTGCTGCGCCGCATGAACTGGATCATGCTATTGATGATCATCGGGCTGATCGTATTTGGCGTCTGCTTTATCTATAGCGCCACCTCCATGCGCGAGGATTCGACGGTGGATTTGTATGCCAAGCAGATCAAGTGGGCGCTGGCAGGGATAGTCTGTTACTTTGGGATAACCCTTTTCGATTATCGGCGTCTGCGGGATGTATCCTGGCTTTTTTATGCCGTGGCGCTGGTATTGCTGGTAGCGGTATTATTTTTTGGGACACGCATCTACGGCGCGAAACGCTGGCTGATGTTTATGGGGGTGGGGGTGCAGCCATCTGAAATCGGTAAATTGGCCGTCATCGCCCTGAGCGCCTGTTTGCTAAGTCCTGCCGCCGAGAAGTTCGACCGGCTGCCCGCCATGTGGCGGTTGTTTCTGCTGGCTGGAATCCCCATGGCGCTGGTGATGAAGGAGCCTGATTTGGGAAGTGCGCTGGTGTATTTGCCGGTGGTGGTGGCGATGTTGTTTGTGGCAGGGGCCCGCGTCAAGCCTTTGGTGATCATGGGGGTCAGC
Source organism: Kiritimatiellia bacterium (assembly GCA_038330175.1). Classification (GTDB taxonomy): domain Bacteria; phylum Verrucomicrobiota; class Kiritimatiellia; order CAIKKV01; family CAITUY01; genus JAABPW01. Next base: position 43,150 of record JBBQNS010000015.1, on the reverse strand, counting down.
GGGGCGGCAGGGGTGTTGCTGTTATTGGCGGCGGTGGCCTTGCCGGAGCAGATGGGGATGACGCCTGAACACCAGGATAAATTCTTTCATACTATCCGGCTGAGCGAGTATCAGCGTGACCGGATTGAGGTATTCCTCCAGCCTGGGAAGGACCCGATGGGAACGGGCTGGAATAAGCGGCAGTCGGAAATTGCCGTGGGATCGGGTGGTCTCACGGGTAAGGGATATTTAGGCGGGACCCAAAATATTCTCGGTTTTTTGCCGCGTACCGTTGCGCCTACGGACTTCATTTTCTCCGTGATTACGGAAGAACTGGGGTTTATCGGGGCGCTAGGTATATTGGCGCTTTATGGAGGGTTGGTGATCTGTGGCTTATATGTGGCCAGGGTGGCACCGGATAAGATGGGGCGGGTTTTATGTGTGGGAATTGTGATGATGGTTTTCACGCATGCGTTTGTAAATATGGCGATGACCATTGGAGTGTTGCCCGTGGTGGGGATTCCTCTGCCGCTGGTCAGCTATGGTGGGACGTTTATGGTGATTACTCTGTTTGCTTTAGGTTTGATGCAAAGTGTGTATGTGCGGCGGCCGGGATTATGACCGCTGTCAGGAAAGGATGTGTTTGATGTTTGGATTTAGATTTGGACGAAAAAGTTTTAAGCGTGAGATTGTAATTAATGCCGAGAGTCTTGAGACCCGCGTGGCGGTGCTGGAGAACGGCAAGCTGGAAGAGTTCCAAGTGGAGCATCCCTCGGAAGAGCGGATTGTCGGCGGCATCTATAAAGGGGTAATCAAAAACCTCGAAGATGGCTTGCAGGCGGCCTTCGTGGATATTGGCCTCAAGAAAAATGCCTTTTTGCACTACTGGGACATGATCCCCGAGGATGCCGCCAGGTTAGAGGCGGCGGAAGATATCACGATCAGGAACGTGACTAAGAAAAAAAGGCATACGAGCGCCGAAATTGCGCGGCTGTTCCCGATAGGTTCGGAGATTGTGGTGCAGGTTACAAAAGGGCCGATCAGTACCAAAGGCCCGCGAGTGACGGCCAACCTGAGTATTCCGGGCCGGTATCTGGTGATGTTGCCCGGAAGTAATTTGAAAGGCGTTTCGCGCAAGATCGAGGACGAGAAAGAGCGGCAACGCTTGAAAAAAGTACTCGCCCGTTTGCCGACTCCGGAAGGCGTGGGCTTGATCATCCGCACGGCAGGGATGGGCGCCCAACAGCGCAGTTTCGTGCGCGATATGCGGGCTATGGTGGATGTCTGGTCGGAAATCAGCCGCGGGATCAAGGAAACTCCGGCGCCCTGCTGTCTGTACGAGGAACTCGATCTTGTGGAACGTGTGGTCCGCGATTGGTTGACCGAGGATATCGACCGCATTGTGGTGGATGATCCCTTTAAGGTCGGCCGTATTAAGGATTTAGCATCGAAGATTTCACGGCGAGTGCGCTCGCGTATCCAGCAATACGAAGGGGCGGTTCCGATTTTTGATCATTTCAACATTGAACGGCAGCTCGAAAATGCGTTTGCCCGCAAGGTGATGTTAAAATCCGGCGGCTATATTATTTTTGACGAGACCGAGGCGCTGATCTCAGTGGATGTTAATACGGGCCGCCACAAAGGGGCGCAGTCCCAGGAAGATGTAATTTTTGAGGTCAACACCGAGGCGGCGGAAGAGGTGGCGCGTCAACTGCGGCTGCGTAACGTGGGTGGACTGATTGTGGTCGATTTCATTGACATGAAGCAGAAGAAAAACCGCAATGCTGTTTATAAAACCATCAAAGACGCTTTGCACCGGGACAAGGCCAAGACTAATGTGCTGCAGATCTCTCATCTAGGCTTGCTGGAGATGACGCGGCAGCGTGTGGACGAAGGCGTACTGTCCTCGATGTTTGTAGATTGTCCATACTGCAAGGGCAAGGGAAGCGTCAAGTCGCCGCTCTCCATGAGTGTTGAAATCCAGCGTCAGATAGTGGCGCTGATGCGCCGTTTCAAGGATGCGGGTCAGAATCGGAAACTTCAGATTGTGGTGCATCCCACAGTGTTGGAGCGCCTGCGTAAAGAGGACGAAGCCATCCTGGTGAATCTGGAAAGCAAGTTAGCGGGCTATCTGAGTTTCAGGGCGGATCCCGTCCGCCATGTGGAGGATTTTGATATACGCAATGCGGAGAGTGGCGAAATGTATTTCACCACTATTTCCAAGCCTGCTGAGACGCGGCCCGGTTGATGGATATAGTGCCCGCGAGCCGTCAAAAAAAATAAATCAAAAAAATAAACAATCCTGTTGACAGAAACCGGACATGTGCTACATTTTGCGATCTGTTTTTGGGTGAATGAGTTCATAAGTTGAGCGTAATCGCGTGGCAGGGAGCGAATTTCCCGTTGTCGGATTTGATGAAGGCAACAGGAAGTCGTCTTTTTGCGTTTATGGTAGGCTTTAAGGTGGAATCATCGCGAGGCCCCCGTAGCTCAGTTGGTAGAGCACGTCCTTGGTAAGGACGAGGTCAGCGGTTCGATCCCGCTCGTGGGCTCCAGGATTTTTGGAATGGCCAGATTGTCTGGCCAAAGTGGAACTGAAAAAGAGAATAAACTAGGAGTACGACTATGGCGAAAGAAACGTTTAGCAGAACCAAGCCGCATGTGAATGTGGGTACGATCGGGCACGTTGACCATGGTAAGACCACCTTGACGGCGGCGCTTACTTATGTCCAGTCTCTGCGTGGTTTGAGCACCTACATCAAGTATGATCAGGTTGCTAAGGCCTCAGAGTCACAGGGTCGTCGTGATCCTACCAAAATTTTAACCATTGCCACGTCACACGTTGAGTATAGCTCGGATAACCGGCATTATGCTCACGTTGACTGCCCCGGTCATGCTGACTATGTCAAGAACATGATCACGGGTGCGGCGCAGATGGATGGCGCCATTCTGGTGGTTAGCGCTTCCGATGGACCCATGCCGCAGACTCGTGAGCACATCTTGCTCGCCCGTCAGGTCGGTGTGCCGAAGGTTGTCGTGTTCCTGAACAAGGTGGATACCGTTGATGATCCTGAGTTGTTGGATCTTGTTGAGCTCGAAATTCGCGAATTGCTGAGCAAGTACGACTATCCTGGTGACGATACCCCGATCATTCGTGGTAGCGCCCTGGGTGCGATCAAGGCGACTTCTGTGGATGATCCCGGATGTAACTGCATCAAGGAATTGATCAATGCGTTGGATACCTTCATTCCTGAACCCTTGCGCGTGATCGATCAGGCGTTTCTGCTGTCGATCGAAGATGTGTTCTCGATCGAAGGTCGTGGCACCGTGGTTACCGGCCGTATCGAGCGTGGTATCATCAAGGTCGGTGAGGATGTCGAAATCGTTGGGTTGAAGCCCACGGTTAAGACGACCGTTACCGGTGTGGAAATGTTCCGCAAGTTGTTGGATCAAGGGCAGGCGGGTGATAACGTCGGATGTCTGCTGCGCAGCACCAAGAAAGAAGATGTCGAACGCGGTCAGGTTTTGGCCAAGCCGGGTTCCATCACGCCTCACACGGTTTTCAAATGCGAAGTGTACGTCTTGAGCAAAGAAGAAGGTGGACGCCATACCCCATTTTTCAAGGGTTACCGTCCTCAGTTCTACTTCCGGACTACGGATGTGACAGGCGACATTACGCTGCCTGAGGGTGTGGAAATGGTGATGCCGGGTGACAATATCAGCATGACGGTGACGTTGATTGCGCCGATCGCCATGGAGAAATCCATGCGTTTCGCTATCCGTGAGGGTGGGCGTACGGTGGGTGCCGGTACAGTGTCTGAAATTTTGCAATAATTAATCGTCCGGCTTAGGTCGGGCAAGTGTGGTCAGTCGGTTCGCCGCCTGATCGCTTAAGGATGGTTTGAAATGCCGAGGGAACTGGTCACTCTCGCTTGTACTGAGTGCAAGCGGCGTAATTATACGACTACAAAGAACAAGCGGCTTACTCCGGATCGTATGGAGATTAAGAAGTATTGCCGGTTTGAAAAAAAGCATACGGTTCATAAGGAGACCCGATAAGGGTTTGCCTGATATAGGCCAGTAGCTCAATTGGCAGAGCGCCGGTCTCCAAAACCGGAGGTTGGGGGTTCGATGCCCTCCTGGCCTGCCAAATCAGCACGGAGTTAATCTTGTGAGTAAAATAACCGACAGCTTTCAAAAGACGAAGTTCTTTCTTGCGGATGTGAAAAACGAGCTGGTGAAGTCGACTTGGCCCACCCGTGGGGAGTTGATTGAGTCCACGGTGGTGGTCATTCTTTCGGTTGTTTTATTTGCTATTTTTGTGGGTCTTTGCGACGCGGTTTTGAGGCAGGCGATTGGCCTGCTGGCGCGTCACTAACTTATAACAAGTCCGGGGTTTTCATGAGTGAAAAACAATGGTTTGTTCTGCATACGTTGACTGGCCAGGAGGCGAAGGTCAAGGAAAGCATTGAGCGCCGGCTGGATAAGGAAGAGATGCGCGCGTACGTGGATCAAGTATTGATCCCTACGGAAAAAGTGTCCGAGACCAAAAAAGGGGTGAAGAGTGTCATTACGCGGAAGTTCTTCCCTGGCTATGTTCTCGTGAGTATGTCGCTTTATGGTGATGACCGCAAAGTGATTGAAACGGTCTGGTATTTTATCCGGGAAACGCCGGGTGTAATTGGATTTGTTGGTGGAGATCGGCCGGCGCCTCTACGGCCCGATGAAGTTGAACGGCTCCTGTTCCAGGTGGAAGAGAAAAAAGAGAAGGTCAAGCCGAAGGTGATCTATGACACAGGTGAAACGGTCAAGATTACGGATGGCCCCTTTATGAACTTTACGGGAACTGTGGACGAAGTGGATGCAGATCGTGGGAAGCTAAAGGTTTCAGTTGCGATTTTTGGTCGCACGGCTCCCGTGGAACTGGAGTACTGGCAGGTTGAACGGCAATAAGCCTACGGGTTTGCGGGATTCCCGCTAATCAGATGTTGAGGGAAAGATATGGCAAAGAAAGTAACAGGAAAAATCAAGCTGCAGATTCCCGCCGGGCAGGCGAATCCGGCACCCCCAGTCGGGCCGGCACTCGGCCAGCACGGGGTGAATATCATGCAGTTTTGTAAGGATTTTAACGCGGCTACGCAGAACAGCGCTGGCTTGGTGATACCGGTAATTATTACCGTTTACCAGGACCGCTCGTTCACGTTTATTACGAAGAGTCCGCCCGCCTCGTCTTTGTTGAAACGAGCTGCAGGATTGGCCAAGGGTTCGGCCCAGCCGAACCGCGATAAAGTTGGCAAGGTGACGCCCCAGCAAGTGCTGGAAATTGCGCGCCAGAAGATGAACGATCTGAATGCGACAGACGAAAACCACGCCGCCCGCATGATTGAGGGGACGGCTCGCAGCATGGGAATCGAGGTAATTCGTTAGCCATGGCGACGCACGGTAAAAAATATCGTAAGGTAGCCGAAAAGACCGAAGACAAGGTTTACACCACGTCTGAGGCGATCAGCTTCCTGAAGGCAAACAAGATTGCCAAATTTGATGAAACGGCTGAATTGGCGATTCGGCTTGGTGTTGATACCAAGAAAACGGACCAGACCGTTCGTGGGACTGTGGCGCTTCCGCATGGAACCGGAAAAGTTGTCCGCGTAGCCGTTTTTGCGGCAGGCGCGGCAGCCGATGCGGCTCGCGCGGCAGGTGCAGAGTTTGTCGGTAACGATGACCTGATTGAGAAAGTCAAAGGGGGCTGGGTTGATTTCGATATCGCCATTGCTACCCCTGAGGCCATGAAAGAAGTGCGCAAATTGGGTAAGGTATTAGGCCCTCGTGGTTTGATGCCCAATCCTAAGACGGGTACGGTTTCGGATGATACGGCTGCTGCGGTTCGCGAGAGCAAGGCGGGGCGTGTGGAGTATCGGATGGATCGTAATGGTAACGTGCAGGTTCCCTTCGGGAAGCTCTCGTTTGAAGCCGCGCAACTGATAGACAATGTCAATGCTGTGATTGCGGCGGTTGCATCGGCACGCCCGGCTGCGGCAAAGGGTGTCTTTATTAAACGATGTACGCTTAGTTCTACGATGGGGGTTGGCCTCCGCGTTGACGTGCGAGAGTAATCAAAAGGTTGGGTTCAATGAGACCAGAAAAACAATCAATTCTAGGGGAAATTACTTCCCAGGTGAGCGATTCGACCTTTGTCTTTGTTGCGGATTACCGTGGCATGAAGGTGGAACAGTTCTCTGACCTGCGTCGGAAGCTCAGTAAAACCGGGGCACGCATCCAAGTCGTGAAAAATCGCTTTGTGCGCTTAATCACGAAGGACAAGGGGTGGGAGCAACTGGAAACGTCACTGAAGGGCCAGTCGGCCATTGTGACGGGGTCCGATGTGGTTCAGGCGGCTAAGACTCTGAAGCAGTTCACCACCGCAAATGGTTTGCCTGTGGTGAAGGCTGGGGTGATGGGGAGTGTGATGTTGACATCCTCCCAAATTGAAGCTCTGGCTGACCTGCCGCCTCGCGAAGTGTTGTTGAGTCAGTTGGTTGGTACTGTGGCGGCTCCGCTTACGCGCTTGGTTGGCGTGCTTAAGCAAAAGGTGTCCACCATTGTGTACGTATTGAAAGCGGTTGAAGACAAAAAAACGCAACAAAGTGACGTTTGAGTGTAGTGATTAGTAAGGGAGATATACCATGTCTGAAGAAATTAAGTTAGATGCGAAGATGGAAGAAATTGTTAAGGCTGTTGAAAACATGACTGTTCTTGAGCTCTCGCAGCTCGTGAAGGGTCTTGAACAACGTTTGGGTGTGACGGCATCGGCCCCGATGGGCATGATGGCGGCTGCTCCTGCGGGCGCCACTGCGGCGGCTGCGGTCGAGAAAACCGAATTCACTGTTATTCTCGCCGCCGCGGGCAGTAACAAAATCGGAGTCATCAAGGAAATCCGTGGCATCACCGGGCTCGGCCTGAAGGAATCCAAGGATCTCGTTGAAGGCGCTCCGAAAACCGTTAAGGAAGCCATTACCAAGGACGAAGCCGCCAAGATCAAAGAACTCTTGGAGAAGGCTGGCGCGACCGTCGAAATCAAGTAACTCGACCGTTAGAGTCGTGCGTTACGGCGGGCGGTCATATGGCCGCGGTGTTGGTGTCCTGGAAACCCGGTGCAACAGGTGCTGGATATGGTTGAGAGAACAAACTTCGGAAAACTGGTTGAGGTAATCAAGCCGCCTAATCTGATTGAGATTCAGACGGCGTCCTATAAGGATTTCCTTCAGCTGGACAACGCCCCTGGTGCACGCAAGCCCATGGGCCTACAAGTGGTATTCAAGGAAGTCTTTCCCATTGAGAGTTATGATGGGCGTTACGCACTTGATTTCGTGAAGTACGATTTTACCCTGCCTAAGGCTGACCCTTACGAAATTTTGCGTGAGGGGCAGACTTATGCGGGTACGCTTCATGTTACGTTCCGGCTAAAAGATGGCGAGGAAATTCGCGAAGAAACCGTTTATATGGGTGAAATCCCGCTGATGACCAAGCAGGGCTCATTCGTAATTAACGGTGCTGAGCGCGTGATTGTCAGCCAGTTGCATCGCTCTCCGGGGATTTGTTTCGAACAGTCCGTTCATTCCAGCGGCAACCTGTTGTATTCCTTCCGCATTATCCCGGATCGGGGATCATGGGTTGAAGTGCAGTTTGATGCCTCCGACTTGCTCTGGATCTATATGGATCGTCGTCACCGCCGAAGGAAGTTTTTGGCGGTTACCTTCTTGCGGGCTCTGGGGTATGGATCGGATGACGATTTGTTGTCCCTATTCTATGCCTTCCGCAAACTGAAAATGAGTGAAACCAGCAGCGCTGAAAAACTGGTGAATCTTGTCTTCCGTGAAGATGTAATTGACGTCGACTCCCAGACCGTTCTGGCGCGCCGCTATGAGCCCTTGTCGGAAAACGTCCTGGCTCAAATGAAGGCCGCTGGTTTTAAGGATGTTGAGGTCGTAGACGTATCGTGGGATTCCGGTATTATGCTGAAAAGCATTAAGGAAGATCCGACGCACTCTATGGATGACGCCTTGAAGGACATCTATCTGCGTTTGCGTCCCGGTGATCCCGCGACGGTTTCAAATGCCCGTCAGTTATTGAAGCGCCTTTTCTTTGATGTCAGGCGCTATGATCTAGGCCGCGTTGGCCGCTATAAGATCAACCAGAAATTGGATGGCGAGATCAAGGATGCCATGGGACTCATCGAGACCATTATGGCGCGTAAGGATGCCAAGGAGAAGGATGCTTTCATTACGGTAACGGATGAAGAGCGCCTGCGCACCTTGACGCCGGATGGCAGTGATTTGATCGCCGCTATTCGCTATCTGATCAGTATCCGAAATGGGCAGGGAATGGTTGATGATATTGACCATCTGGGTAGCCGCCGCTTGCGCACCATCGGAGAATTGATCGAAAACCAATGTCGTGTTGGTTTGGCTCGTGCAGAACGTTTAGTTCGTGAGCGCATGACGCTTTTTGATCCCAATACGGGAACCTTGACGCCGCAACGTCTGGTTAATCCGAAGACTCTTTCCGCCGTGGTTAAGGACTTCTTCGGTCGTAGCCAATTGAGCCAGTTCATGGATCAAACTAACCCGTTGTCTGAACTTGCTCACAAGCGCCGTTTAAGCGCCTTGGGCCCGGGTGGGTTGAGCCGTGAACGTGCCGGTTTCGAAGTCCGTGACGTTCACAGCAGTCACTATGGTCGAATTTGTCCGATTGAGACCCCTGAAGGTCCTAATATTGGATTGATTTCATCTTTGGGTATTTATGCCCGAATTAACGAATACGGGTTCATTGAGACGCCCTATCGTAAAGTTAATAATGGAACGGTCACGGACGACGTTGAATATCTCAGCGCGGATCGTGAAGAGAAGTTCATTATTGCTCAGGCAAATACGCCGCTGGATGCGAATAGTCGCATGTCCCGTGAGGTTATTGCCGTTCGGAACCGGGGTGAATTCCTGGAAGTCCCTAAAGAAAAAGTCGACTACATGGATGTCTCTCCTAAGCAGGTGGTATCCGTGGCGGCTGGTTTAATTCCCTTCTTGGAGCACGACGATGCAAACCGAGCCTTGATGGGTTCGAACATGATGCGCCAAGCGGTTCCTCTGATGGAGACCGAACGCCCGTTTGTAGCGACAGGCTTGGAAGATCGTATTGCCCGTGATTCAGGGGTGCTGGCCTTGGCTGAAGAGCCTGGTGTGGTGACCTATGTCTCTGCCAATAAAATTGTAGTGACGTCTGACAAGGGCGGTAAGAAAAAGGATGCTGAGCGAACTTATGTTCTCAATAAGTTTATGCGTTCCAATGCCGGGACATGTGTTAATCAGCGGCCTATCGTCAGTGTTGGCCAAAAGGTTCGCATGGGGGATGTGTTGGCGGATGGCCCTGCGACCCGTGATGGCGAGTTATCGATCGGGCGGAATGTTTTGGTCGGGTTTATGCCCTGGAGCGGTTATAACTTCGAAGATGCAATTTTGATCAGTGAGCGTGTGGTTCGTGAGGATGTCTTCACGTCCGTTCACATTCAAGAATTTGAGGTGGGCGCTCGTGACACCAAGTTAGGCCCTGAAGAAATTACGCGGGATATTCCCAATGTTGGGGAAGAAGCTCTACGGAACCTCGGACCCGATGGCGTGATCCGCATTGGTGCGGAAGTCAAGCCGGATGACATTCTGGTCGGTAAAATTACACCCAAAAGTGAAACGGAATTGGCGCCGGAAGAGCGCTTGCTTCGGGCCATCTTTGGTGAAAAGGCTGCTGATGTCCGTGATACCTCCTTAACTGTTCCCAGCGGGACCTATGGCATCGTTATGGATGTCAAGGTGTCGGCGCATAAGGATATCACCCGTGAAAAAATGACGCCGACTGAACGTAAGCGGCAGGCAAAAAATGTGACGCAGGAGCAAGCTGGCAAGAAGCAGGAGCTGATTGATCAGTTGACTGAGGCTTTGAGCAACATCCTGTTGGGTGAGAAAATCCCGTTGGACGTCTTAAATATTGATTCCGGTGAAATCATTATCCCTGCCAATCGGAAGATTACCAAAACACTGCTACGGAAATTGGCTAACGAAAGCGCTCATATCGCCATCGAAAGCAGTCCTATTCAGATCAAAATTCAAGAAATCATTGCCGAGCACCAGCAGAAATTTGTTGAGCTTGAGCATGAATTTGAGAACGCCATTGACCGCCTTGAGAGCGGGGATGAAGTGGATCAGGGGATTATTAAGCAGGTTCGGGTTTACATCGCCAGCAAGAAAAAGCTGTCGGTTGGTGACAAGATGGCCGGACGACACGGAAACAAGGGCGTAGTGGCAAGGATCCTGCCTGAGGCGGATATGCCGTTCCTTCCTGATGGAACCCCGGTGGATATTGTGCTTAATCCTCTGGGCGTGCCTTCCCGTATGAATGTCGGGCAGGTGCTTGAAACCCATTTAGGCTGGGCCTGCAAGATCTTGGGAATGTATGCCAGCACCCCCGTATTTGACGGTATTTCGGAAAAACGCATTCATGACCTGATGGAAGAAGCGAAATTGCCCTCAGATGGGAAGACCCAGCTGTTTGATGGTCGAACGGGAGAACCCTTCGATCAGCGGGTAGTGGTCGGCTACATCTATATGTTGAAGCTGCATCATTTGGTCAGCGACAAAATTCATGCCCGTGCCGTGGGTCCTTATTCTCTTGTTACTCAGCAGCCGCTGGGTGGTAAGGCGCAATACGGCGGTCAACGGCTCGGCGAAATGGAAGTGTGGGCGCTTGAGGCTTATGGCGCCGCTTACGCACTCCAGGAATTATTAACCGTCAAGAGTGATGATACCACTGGGCGGACACGGATTTACGAATCTATCGTAAAAGGTGAGAATGTACTTGAGGCGGATCGCCCTGAGTCGTTCAACGTCTTGATCAATGAGCTGAGAGCTATTGGTTTGGATGTGCGGGCTGAAGCGAAAGAAAAAGTTTAACGGAGGCGGCGGCAACGCTGAGTCACCTATGACGGAACGTACCTTTACAAATTCTGCCGCCCGTGAGCGGCTTGGAATGCCCCTGATGGAGGGGTTTGATTCCGTGAATATCTCGTTGGATTCACCGGATACTATTCGGGCTTGGAGCCATGGCGAGGTCAAAAACCCTGAAACCATTAACTATCGGACCTATAAGCCCGAAAAGGGTGGCTTGTTCTGCGAACGTATTTTCGGCCCCACACGGGACTGGGAATGCAGTTGCGGAAAATACAAGCGCATCAAACATAAGGGCGTGATCTGCGATCGCTGTGGTGTTGAAATTACGCAGTCTCGCGTGCGCCGTGAGCGTATGGGGCATATCGACCTCGCCGTGCCTGTTTCGCATATTTGGTTTTTCAAGTGTACTCCCAGCCGTTTGGGGTTAGTGCTTGATATGACGGCTCGTGCACTTGAGCGTATTCTGTATTACGAAGATTATGTGGTCATTGAGCCTGGCACTACTCCGCTTCAGGAAAAACAGCTTCTGAGCGAAATGGAATATCGTGAAGCTCAGGACAAATATAGTGACGGCTTTGTTGCCAAAATCGGTGCCGAAGCGGTTCGTGATCTGATGAGGAAATTGGATCTTGAAAAAGCGATGGTCGAACTTGATGCGCAAATGGAGACGACTCGCAGCAAGCAGATTCGCAAAAAGATTTCTAAGCGGATGAAAGTCCTGGAAGGGTTTTTAACCAGCAATGCCCGTCCTGAGTGGATGATTTTCGAGGTTTTGCCTGTCATTCCGCCGGATTTACGTCCTTTAGTCCCGCTAGAGGGGGGCCGCTTTGCTACCTCCGACTTAAACGATCTCTATCGCCGCGTGATCAACCGGAACAACCGCTTGAAAAACCTTCTCCAACTGAAGACCCCGGATGTTATTATCCGTAACGAGAAGCGCATGTTGCAGGAGGCCGTGGATGCGGTGATCGATAACGGCCGACATGGTCGTGCAGTGACTGGCGCAGGGAATCGGCCGCTCAAGTCGTTAAGCGATATGCTTAAGGGCAAGGGTGGGCGTTTCCGGCAAAACTTGCTGGGTAAGCGTGTAGATTATTCTGGACGATCCGTGATTGTTGTCGGTCCTGAACTTAAGCTGCATCAGTGCGGTTTGCCCAAGAAGATGGCGTTGGTCCTGTTTGAGCCTTTCATCATCCGCCGCTTGAAGGAGATGGGGGTTGCGCATACGGTTCGTTCTGCTAAGAAGCTGATTGATAAACAGTCCGACGAAGTCTGGGCGATTTTGGAAGAGATTACGCGTGACAAGACGGTCATGTTGAATCGTGCTCCTACGTTGCATCGTTTAAGCATTCAGTCATTTGAACCTACCTTGGTCGAAGGTGAAGCTATTCAGGTTCACCCGCTGGTGTGTACGGCCTACAACGCTGACTTTGACGGCGATCAAATGGCGGTACATGTCCCTCTTTCCATTGAGGCTCAGATTGAATCCCGGTTATTGATGCTATCTCCTCACAATGTCTTTTCGCCATCCAGCGGAAGGCCTGTGATGACTCCTACGCAGGATATTGCCTTGGGTATTTATTATCTCACTTCGGCGGCGCAAAAAGACCGGATTAAAGAAGTCCGTCGCAAAAAAGAAGGCAAGGCTCAAGAGCAGGAGCGTCTACCGATTTTTGCAGAAGCCAGTGAAGTCCGTTTGGCTTATGATGATGGGGCTCTCAAGATCCATCACCGAATCCGTTTCAAGAACCCAGACTTCCAACGTAAAACAGTATTTGGCGATATTAACTCCAAGATGCTGGTGACAACGGTTGGCCGCGTATTTTTCAATGAAATCCTTCCGGATACCCTTGGGTTTGTTAATCGCTGTTGCGACAAATCATTCCTGGGTAAAATGATCTGGCATTGTTATCGCCAAAGCGGGAATGCTGAGACGGTTCGCGTGTTGGATAGTTTGAAAAACATCGGATTTGAACATGCGACCTTGGCCGGTATCTCGATCGGCCTGTCGGATATGATCATTCCTGTCGAAAAAGAAGAGATTATTGCCCGGGCGCATAAGTCGGTAGCCGAAGTCGAAAGCCAGTATCGTCGCGGTATTATTACCGATGGCGAGCGATATAATAAGATTGTTGATATCTGGACCCAGGCCACTGATGAAACCTCGAATGCGATGTATCGCGCGATTGAAGAAAACGGCGATAGCGATGAAGCAAACCCAATTTTCATGATGGTGGATTCCAAGGCTCGTGGTAGTCGTCAGCAGATTCGGCAGTTGGCCGGTATGCGTGGTTTGATGGCAAAGCCGTCAGGTGAGATTATCGAGCGACCGATTGTATCGAACTTCCGCGAAGGCTTGAGCGTTCTGGAGTATTTTATCAGTACGCACGGTGCCCGTAAGGGATTAGCTGATACCGCCTTGAAAACGGCCGATGCTGGTTATCTGACGCGTAAATTGGTTGATGTGGCGCAAGACGTTCGGATCATCGAGCAGGATTGCAACACGCTTAACGGGATTGAAGTCAAGGCCATTGGTGAAGGTGATGAAAACATGGTGTCCCTAGCCGACCGGCTGAAGGGGCGTACGGCGCTGAATGATATTGTGAATCCGGTGACGCGCGAAGTCATTGTTCCCGCAGGCGGAATGATCGATGAAGTCGTTGCTGAAGTGATCATGAATGCCGACATTGAGAAGGTCAGGATTCGGAGTGTTCTGACGTGTGAATCCAAGCGCGGTATTTGCGCAAAATGCTATGGGCGCGATTTATCGAACGGCAATCCGGTTGAAATTGGCACCGCAGTCGGCATTATTGCGGCTCAGTCGATCGGTGAACCGGGCACCCAGTTGACCATGCGTACTTTCCATATTGGTGGTACCGCGAGTGCTGTTTTCAAACAGCCGCATGTGATTTCAAAACATGACGGTACGATTCAGTACACAAACATGCGAACCGTGGTTAATGAGCAGGGTAGCTTTGTGGTCTTGAATAAAAACGGATCCGTCGGCGTATTTGATGATAAGGGTCGGGAAGTGGAACGTCACTCTATTGCGATTGGTGCCTTGATTTCGGTGGCCGATGGCGGCCACGTCAAGAAGGCTCAAAGCTTCATCGAGTGGGATCCGTATAGTGTGCCCATTCTGGCTGAAAAGGCCGGAACGATTCATTTCCAGGGTTTCATTGAAAATGTAACTGTTAAAAAAGATGTGGATCAGTCTACCGGTTTGATGGGTACCGTTGTGCTAGAGCACAAAGAAGATTTGCACCCTCAAATCGTCGTGTCGCATGGCGGCACGGAGCCGGCCTCAATTTATAATATTCCGGCTGGTGCTCACGTCATGATCAAGGATGGGAAGAAGGTCGCTGCAGGTGAGGTGCTGGCCAAGACTCCTCGTAAAGAGTCGAAGACCAAGGACATCACCGGTGGACTACCTCGCGTAGCTGAATTATTCGAAGCTCGGCGCCCGAAGGATGCGGCTGAAATCGCGAAAATTGATGGGCTTGTTGATTTTGGTCCCAACCAGCGCGGTCGGCGTTGCTTGCTAATTCGCGATTCCGTAACCAACGACGAAGAGCAGCATTTGATCCCGATGGGCAAACATATTGTTGTCTACAAGGGCGACTATGTGCAAAAGGGGCAGCAGTTGACGGAAGGGCCGATTGTACCACAGGAGATTCTGGAGATTTGCGGGCCGCAAGAACTTCAGGAATATCTCGTTAATCAGGTTCAAGAAGTGTATCGTCTACAAGGCGTTGAAATCAATGACAAGCATATTGAGATCATCGTGCGGCAGATGTTGCGCAAAGTCCGCATAACTGATGCGGGCGATACCGATTTCCTCTGGGGTGAGCAGGTTGAAAAGCAGGCTTTCCAGGAGGTCAATGCGAAAGCATCGGCTGAAGGTAAGCGAGCCGCTGAGGCATCTCCTGCTTTGTTAGGAATCACCAAAGCCGCTTTGGAAACGGAAAGTTTCATTTCGGCAGCGTCTTTCCAAGACACCACGCGAGTGCTTACGGAAGCCGCTACTTTGGGTCGGATCGATACGTTGTACGGATTTAAAGAAAATGTAATTATGGGCCATTTGATACCAGGCGGGACGGGATTCCCGATGTTTAGGAACATCAAATTGGTGCCCCTGGCGGAGCCGATCCCTGAAGAGGATCTGCGCCAGGAAAGTGAAGAGTTAAAGAAAGCCAAAGAACTTCTTGGATAAGACTTGACAAGGATGTGGTGCTTCGGGCATCTTTACACGCTTTGCGTTTGGAAGGGATAACGAAAATTATGCCAACGATTAATCAACTTGTAAAATACGGACGTAAGCAGGTCCGTTATAAAAGCAAATCTCCCGCGCTGAAGAATTGTCCTCAGCGACGGGGTGTGTGCCTCTCTGTTAAGACGCAGACGCCAAAAAAGCCGAATTCCGCGTTACGTAAAGTAGCCCGTGTTCGTCTGACCAATGGCGAGGAAGTCACAGCTTATATTCCGGGCGAAGGTCACAATTTGCAGGAGCACAGTGTTGTGCTCGTGCGGGGTGGACGTGTGAAGGACTTGCCCGGTGTTCGCTATCACATTGTTCGTGGTACTTTGGATACATTGGGTGTAGAGGGACGGCACAGGGGCCGTTCCAAATATGGTGTCAAAACACCGAAACAGGCTTAGGACGACGCAAGATCATGGGACGAAGACGAAGAGCAGTGCGGCGGACGGTTGATCCGGATCCGAAATATAACAGCGAGCTGGTTGGTCGGCTCGTCAACCACTTGATGAAAGTGGGGAAAAAGTCGGTTTCGGTTAATATTGTTTATGATGCCTTGAAAGTCATTCAGGAGAAACATCCTGATGGCGACCCTCTTGAAATCATTTTGAGGGCCATTAGTAATGTCAGCCCGAAGGTCGAGGTTAAATCTCGCCGGGTGGGTGGCGCTACGTATCAGGTGCCTGTTGAGGTGTCTCCTGACCGTCAGGGTGCCTTGGCAATGCGGTGGATCATGCAGTATGCCAAGACGCGTAAGGGAGTACCTATGCGGCGGGCGTTAGCGCAGGAAATCTTAGATGCTTATGCCGAACAGGGTAACGCGATAAAGAAACGCGACGAAACGCATAAAATGGCGCAGGCTAACAAGGCATTTGCCCACTATCGATGGTAATGAGTTTAGTTTAACAATTCCCGTCGTCCCATCGGGCGGCGGGACTTGTGTGTTTAGTAGACGACAATGGAAACGGTCTTGGAACAGAATAAAAAAAGTGGATCAGCAGGGGAGACCCGCCAGCGTGAAGCGGCGGATCGCCTTCGGCCGCTATCTGCTATCCGCAACATCGGAGTCATTGCCCATATTGATGCGGGCAAGACCACGACAAGCGAGCGTATTCTGTTCTATGCAGGTCGCGTGCACCGCATGGGCGAGGTGCATGATGGGACTGCCGTAATGGACTGGATGCCACAGGAAAAAGAACGTGGCATCACCATTACCAGTGCGGCGACCATGTGCTTCTGGCTCGATCACCAGATCAATTTGATTGATACTCCCGGACATGTTGACTTTACCGTTGAAGTCGAACGGTCCTTAAGAGTGCTGGATGGCGCGGTCGTTGTGTTTTGCGGTGTTGGCGGCGTGCAGCCCCAATCGGAAACGGTATGGCACCAGGCCGATCGTTATCACGTTCCGCGTATCGCGTTCGTTAATAAAATGGACCGCGTTGGCGCTAATTTTAGTTCCGTGGTTGAGCAAATCCGTTCGCGGTTAGGCGCTTTACCAGTGCCCGTACAAATCCCCTGGGGCAGCGAAGAGACTTTTGCGGGCATGGTGGATCTGGTCACTATGCAGGCGATTGCGTTTGATGACACCACTTTTGGGTCGAGCATTAAATATTTGCCGATTCCGTCCGAGATTGCTGTTGAGGCTGAACGAGCCCGCGCTTCAATGATCGAGGCCTTGGCTGAGGTGGATGAACAGGTTCTTGTGGCGTATCTGGAGTGCCCGGATGTTCCTGCGCAGATTTTGAAAGACGGGTTGCGCCGAGCCACGCTCGCGCAAAAAATCACGCCGGTGTTGTGCGGTTCTTCATTACGCAATAAAGGGGTTCAGCATTTACTTGATGCGGTTGTTGATTTTCTGCCTTCTCCATTGGATGTTCCCTCTATTCAGGGCGAAAACCCTAAAACACGTGAGATTGTGACGCGTGAGGCCGATGATTCGGCACCTCAGAGCGCCTTGGTGTTTAAATTGGCAAGTGACGCCTACGTGGGGCGCATGGCCTTTGTTCGAGTGTATTCCGGCCAGATCAAGCAGGGCCAGAACGTTTTTAATCCCCGCACCAAGAAGCGCGAACGGATAATGAAATTGGTTTTTCTGCATGCCGATGATCGCAAGGACGTGGACGTGATCCACGCCGGTGAAATTGGCGCGATTATCGGTTTGAAGAATGTGACGACGGGGGATACGCTCTGTGCGGAAAATTCGCCTGTCGAACTGGAACGAATCCGTTTCCCTGAGCCGGTCATTTCGATGGCCATTGAGCCTAAGTCTCAAGCCGATCGCGACAAATTGAATGAAGCCTTAAATGCTTTGGCAGCAGAAGATCCGACATGCGTGGTCTCCAAGGATGCGGATTCTGGGCAAACCCTATTGAGTGGGATGGGTGAATTACATCTCGAAATCCTGAAAGATCGAATGTTTCGGGAATATAAAGTCCAAACAAACGCAGGGCGCCCGATGGTTTCATACCGTGAAACTGTAACGGGCCGCGGGCATGGGGCTTACCAGTTTGATCGTGATATAGGCGGTCAGCGACAATTTGGAGGAGTGGTGCTTGATGTTGAGCCGGCGAAACGGAGCTCAGGCATTACGATTGAATTTGAAGTGTCCCAAAACCAAATTCCTACGGCTTTCAGGCCGAACGTTGAAGAGGGAATTCGGGATGGGTTGACAACAGGTGTCCTAGCCAACTATTCGTTGGTGGATGTAAAGGTGCGAGTGGTGGGGGGCGATTTTCGCGATCAGGAATCCACAGAGGTGGCGTTCCGGACGGCGGGAGTTATGGCGTTACGGGAAGCGGTTAAGATCGCTAAACCTGTAATTCTTGAGCCCATCATGTCCTTGGAGATTATTCTCCCGGCGGAGCACTTGGGTGATGTGCTGAACGATGTGAGCGCCAGGCGCGGCCATGTTCAGAATATGGTTGGGAAAGAAACTGTGCAGGTAATCCATGCGCGGGTTCCGCTGGCGGAACTTTTCGGTTACTCTACTGCGGTCCGGTCTTTAACCCGGGGGCGTGCGAGTTACACTATGGAACCGGCCTGTTTTGATGTGGTGCCGGAGGCGATACAAAAGCAACTTCTGGAACGGTGAGTGAATGATGGAAAAGCAACGAATACGCATACGTTTGAAAGCCTACGACTATCGGGTATTGGATCAGTCCGTATCGGATATTGTGGAGACGGCTAAAAGGACGGGAGCCCGGGTCGTCGGACCGATTCCCATGCCCACGCGCATTGAGAGTTATAGCGTCAACCGAAGTGTTCATGTCGATAAAAAATCGATGGAGCAATTTGAAGTTCGTACGCATAAACGGTTGTTGGACATTGTGGAACCGACGGCGAGAACAGTGGATGAGTTGAAAAAACTCAACATGCCGGCCGGTGTAGATATAACGATCAAGATTTAAGCAGGTAGCCATGCAAGGGATACTCGGAAAAAAAATCGGAATGACAAGGGTCTTTGGTGACGAAGGTCAACAGACTCCTGTTACGGTAATTGAGGTGGGCCCGTGTGTGGTCGTTCAGCGAAAGACAAAAAGCTGCGACGGCTATGATGCGCTCAAGCTTGGGTTTGATGAGGTGAAAGCCTCGCGTGCGAATAAACCCCATAACGGACAGTTTGTAGCCGCTAAAGTTACGCCAAAGCGTTTCTTACGCGAATTTGCTGTAACCGCTGGTGATGAAGTGAAAGTGGGCGACACCATTACGGCTGCGGTCCTAGAAGGCGTCTCCTATGTTGACATCATCGGGATAACCAAGGGACGCGGATTTCAAGGGGTTGTGCGCCGGTACGGCATGGCTGGCGGACCGATGACCCATGGTGGCCATTCAAAACGGCGCGTCGGCTCGATTGGTTGCCGTTCATATCCCGGTCGTGTTCATAAGGGCAAACGCATGCCTGGGCACATGGGAAATGTACGGGTGACGACTCAGAATTTACAGGTTGTTCAGCTTCGTGCTGGTGAGAATCTGATCCTTATCAAAGGCGCAGTTCCCGGACCGGCAGGGGCGATGGTCGAAATTCGCAAAGCCTTGAAGAAGACGAAGGCAGGGCAGGTTAAATGAGCAAGCTTTCAGTCTATGATATGAAGGGGTTCTCGTTGGAGAAAGTTGATTTTCCCGATGAGCTGTTGACGACCAAAGGCCAGCAGGCGGTGCATGATGTGGTTATCGCGTATCAGGCCGGCATTCGTGCTGGCACTGCGGATACGTTGGGTAAGGGTGATGTTGCGGGTAGCAACAAGAAGCCCTGGAAACAGAAAGGTACAGGACGTGCCCGTGCAGGATATCGCCAATCGCCTGTTTGGCGAGGTGGTGGTGTGGCACATGGTCCCCATCCCCGGAGTTATACCAAGAAGGTTCCGCATAAGGTGGCCCGTCTGGCTTTTCGGCGTGCGTTCAGCGACTTAATTCGTGAAGATCGCATTCGGGTGTTGGATCAATTAGCCTTCCCCGAGCCTAAGACTAAAGCGGCGGCACAGCTCCTCAAGTCCCTCGGCTTGAGCAAGGGTGCCTTGATTGTGGTTGACACGCTGGATAAAAACATGGTATGCGCCCTTCGCAATTTAACCAATGTAGAGGCTACTACTGCGAAAGATGTCAGCACGTTTCAATTGCTGCGTTTTCCTGTGACGGTGGTAACCCGTGCCGGTATGGACGGATTGCGTTCGCGGCTTGAAGGAGAAGCAGGGAGAAAATCATGAAGAATGCACTTTCAGCGGTACGTGGTCTGCATATTACCGAAAAGGGGACGTTACTAGCGGCCCAGAATAAGTATCTTTTTAAGGTGGATCCTGCAGCCAATAAGCTAGAAATTAAGATGGCCGTTGAGGACTTCTTCAAGGTCAAGGTAGTCAAGGTTAATACCATGAACTACGATGGTAAGAAACGCCGTGAGCGGACGCTCCATTATGGCAAAAAAGCCGATTGGAAACGTGCCGTTGTAACCTTGAAGGATGGCGATAAGATCGATTTGGAATAGGAAGCACACATGGCGCTTAAAAGTTATAAACCTACGACGCCGAGCTTGCGCAATACCAAGCTCTCCACGTTCGATGAAATTACAAAAAGTAAGCCCGAACGTTCATTGACGCGGGCTCAAAAATCCCAAGCGGGACGCAATTCCGCTGGCAGGATTACGATTCGGCACCGCGGTGGTGGCCATAAACGCAAGTTCCGGATTATTGATTTCAAACGCAACAAGATCGGAATCCCAGCTAAGGTTCAGGCAATAGAATTTGATCCTAATCGCACCGCTAACATTGCATTGTTGGCCTACCGAGATGGTGAAAAACGCTATATCCTGGCGCCTGTGGGCTTGGAAGTCGGTGCCATCGTGATGGCGGGCCCGGAAGTGGAGCCAGTCACAGGCAATATGATGCCACTGGGCAAAATTCCGCTGGGCTTACCGGTTCACAACATTGAGCTTACGGTGGGCGCGGGTGCCCAGTTGGTGAGAAGTGCGGGTCAGACCGCGCAGTTGATTGCGCGCGAAGGTGGCTATGCGAGTGTCAAGTTGCCTTCCGGTGAGATACGGTTGATTAACGCTAACTGCATGGCGACAATCGGTCAAGTTGGTAATGTGGATCATAATGGCGTGAAGCTTGGCAAGGCTGGGCGCAAGCGCTGGAAGGGAATTCGTCCGACCGTGCGCGGTGTGGCGATGAACCCGGTGGATCACCCGATGGGTGGTGGTGAAGGTCGTACGTCTGGCGGTGGTCATCCGGTGACGCCGTGGGGTCAGCTCACAAAGGGCAAGAAGACTCGGGCGAGACGGAAGGCGTCGAAAAAATTTATTCTTAGTCGGAGAAAGTAAATCATGGGCCGTTCACTTAAAAAAGGGCCGTTTGTCGATGAAAAGCTGCTGGAGCGCGTTGAGAAAATGAATCGCGTAGGCGAGAAACGCGTTGTTAAAACGTGGTCACGCCGTTCCATGATTGCGCCTGAATTTGTTGGGCACACGCTGGCTGTTCATAACGGAAAATTGCATATGCCGGTTTATATTACGGAGTATATGGTGGGTCATCGGTTGGGGGAATTCGCTCCGACCCGGATCTTCCGTAAACATGGAACTCATACGGATAAAACGGTGGCGAAGTAACAGACTAAGCGCTCTCAGTTTGAATGAGCGGCTTAAACCGGTCATCGTCGGATTAGTTGTATTGCTGTTAGGGAATACGGTGATAGCCTCTGAGGAGGTTAAGACATCCGAGATGATGAGGGCCTTGCAAAGCCAGGTTCGAAACTTAAGCGAGGCTTTGGTTTCGGCTAAAATGGAGATCGATTATTTAAAGGCGCGGCTTGAAAACCGGGCTTGTGAGGCAACAGAGTCGACCGGCCTATTACTGGGCGGTTCTGCGATATTGAGAGAAAAAGAATATCTGATTTTGGATGTTAACAAAGAGTTGGGCATGGTAGTCCTTAACGGAGGGCGTCGAGACGGGATTAAACCTGGCTTGCTGTTCACTGTGATAAATGGGGATAAGTCCGTGGCGACGGTTCGGATTGTGGAGTCGCGGTCGGCCATCGCCGGTGCGATAATCCAGAATGCGGATCGGGAGTTACCCAAAGTTCAGGATCGGGTGGTTTTGGCCGCCGGATCAAAGAACTAGGAGCGAGTTAATGGAAGTTAAAGCAATAACCAAGTATGTTCGGATGTCACCGCGGAAAGCGCGAGACATGGCGCGGGCGATTCAGGGCTTGCCTGTCGCTGATGCCATTAAGAAGGTTGAATTCAGTGAGCGCAAGGCGGCGCGGCAGTTGGAGAAGACGATTCGTTCCGCCGTCGCAAATGCTGAAAACAACGCAAAGCTTTTGGCGGATGACCTGAGGGTAAAAGAGGCCACGATTGGTGAAGGGCCTGCGATGAAGCGTTTTTGGGCGCGGTCGCGTGGTATGGTGAGCCGGATTCGGAAACGAACCAGCCACATTACGATCGTGTTGTCGGATGGGAAGTGACCGGTAAACACCGGATGACGTGAAAGGAGCATCGTTTTGGGACAGAAAATCAATCCGATTGGATTAAGGATTGCGGTCAGCAAGGCCTGGAAGTCGCGCTGGTTTGCCGATAAGCGCACGTTTGGCACTCTGCTGAATGAGGATCTGACGATCCGTGATCTCGTAAAGAAGCGTCTTGATGCAGCGGCGGTTGCCGAGATCATTATTGAACGCTATGCAAATCGCGTTCGAGTAACTCTTTGTACCGCCAGGCCTGGGATTGTCATCGGGCGCAAGGGACAAGATCTTGATCGCATTCGCGAAGAAATCGCGAAATTAACGGGCAAGGAAATTTATCTGGAGATTCGTGAAATCCGGAGTCCTGACACCAATGCCCAGCTTGTGGCAGAGAGTGTGGCGCTACAGATGGAGCGGCGCGTCTCTTTTAGGCGGGCTATGAAGCGCGCCATCAAGATGGCTATGGAATTGGGCGTCAAGGGTATCCGCATCAAGGTATCTGGTCGCTTGGGCGGAGCCGAACTTTCCCGTGTTGAGTGGTATAAAGAGGGAACAATTCCGTTGCATACGCTTCGCGCCAACATTGATTACGGGTTTGCCGAAGCGCAGACGACCGCAGGCAAAATTGGCGTGAAAACCTGGATTTGCAAAGAGAAAGACGAGCCTGAGAAGGCAGTAAGGGGACGTACCAATGCCGCTTATGCCTAAACGCGTTAAGCACCGCATGGTGCAGCGTGGGTCCCGTAAGGGAAACGCGCAATCAGGAAATTCTCTGGCCTTTGGCGAATACGGTTTGAAGGCGCTGGATCGGGCTTGGGTCAAGGCCAACCAAATCGAGGCGTGCCGTGTGGCCATGAATCGCAATATGAAGCGACGTGGTAAAGTGTGGCTACGCATTTTCCCGGATAAGCCTGTGAGTAAAAAACCTCTTGAGACCCGTCAGGGTAAGGGGAAGGGCGATCCTGAATTTTGGGTGGCGGTCATTTTGCCCGGAACAATGATGTTTGAGGTGGACGGTGTTTCGGAGCAGTTGGCTAAAGAATCGTTACGTCTGGCGGCGGCAAAGTTGCCGATTCGGACAATGTTTGTTAAACGGCACCACTAATAACGGGCCAAAGAAGACAGGGGTGCGGACGCTATGAAGGCCGCTAAACTGAGAGAAAATAACAAAGAAGAACTCGTGCAGCAGTGTTCCGATATGGAAAAGGAATTGCGCACGTTGAAAATTCGTAAATCGGCGAGCCAGATCGAGCAGCCGTCGCGTATTAAAAGTTTGCGTCGGGATATTGCCCGTGCACAGACGATAATGAGCGAACGGCGTCGCCAGCAAGGTTGATGATTATGGCAGACACGGAAACCAATCGAGCGCTTCGCAAAGAACGGAATGGAATTGTTGTCAGTTCAGCGATGCAAAAGACCATTGTGGTGCGCGTGGAACGGACAACGCGTCATCCCCTGTACGGGAAAGAGATGACGATGGCCAAGAAGTATCATGCGCATGACGAAGAGAACAAAGCCAAAGTTGGCGATAAAGTACGGATCGTTGAGACGCGTCCGTTGAGCAAACTTAAACGGTGGCGTCTCCTCGAAATTGTGGAAACGGCTAAACGCCAGTAATGGGTGAACGACCATGATTCAAGAAGAAACAAACCTTGATGTTGCTGATAATACCGGAGCGCGGCGTGTGCGTTGTTTCCGTATCATCGGGCAGCGCAAGACGTATGCTCACATCGGCGATTTGATCCGGGTAGCGGTTCAAGAAGCCCAACCGACAGGATTGGTGAAAAAGGGGCAGGTTTGCCGGGCAATTATTGTCCGAACATGTCAGCCGATTCACCGTCCAGATGGCTCGGCCCTTCGGTTTGATGACAACGCCGTGGTGCTAGTGGACGAAAAGCTCAATCCAATCGGAACTCGCATATTTGGCCCTGTGGCGCGCGAACTTCGTGAGAAATACATGAAAATTGTCTCACTCGCTCCCGAGGTGTTGTAAAAAGAGGAATCTATGAATATCCGACGAAACGATATCGTTGTGGCCACGCGGGGCCGTGATAAAGGTAAACAGGGAAAGGTGCTTCAGATCAATGTAGGGAAGCACCGCGCGATTGTTGAAGGGCTCTGCCTGGCGACCAAGCATCTTCGGAAGTCTCAGGACAATCCGAAGAGCGGCATCGTGCAAAAAGAGTCTTCCATCGCGATTGCGAACCTGATGTTCTACTGCCCGCAATGTAAGAAGGCGGTCCGCGTGAAGCGTGTGGCCGAGGGTGATAAGCGGATCCGCAAGTGCAAAAAATGCGGTCAAGCATTTGACTCGTAAGGGGTTCTATGACGGGACTTAAGACGAAATATAGACAAGAAGTTGTGCCGGCGCTGATGAAATCGCTTGGGTGCAAAAATGTAATGGACGTGCCTCGATTGCTAAAGGTCGCCATTAATATGGGTTTCAACGCGACGGTGGATAAAGATCAAATCCGTGCCATTTCTGATGATCTGGGGAAAATCTCCGGTCAGAAACCAGTCATCACAAAGGCGCGGAAGAGTATCTCTAATTTCAAGTTGCGCCAGGGCATGCCGGTGGGAGCGAAGGTCACCCTTCGTGGAAACCGGATGTATGATTTCATGGATCGCTTGATCCATGCCTCATTACCTCGTATTCGGGATTTTCGCGGGTTACCTGTAAAAGGGTTTGATGGACGGGGAAGCTACACCTTCGGTCTTCAGGAGCAGTCTATTTTTCCTGAAATTGACCCGGATGATGTTAAGAGGGTGCAGGGAATGAACGTGACGATTGTCACATCGGCGTCAACGGATGCACGGGCTCGTGAGCTGCTCACGATGATCGGTATTCCATTCATGAAGCCGACTAAGTAAAACACGGCAGAGAGGACGTTCTTTTGGCTAAGAAATCACAGGAAGTCAAGGCGAGCCGCACGCCGAAGTTTAGCACACGCCGCTATAACCGCTGTAAACGCTGCGGGCGACGACATGCTTTTATGCGTAAGTTCCAGGTTTGCCGTATTTGCTTCCGGGAACTGGCATCAACGGGGATGATCCCTGGAGTAATTAAGGCGAGCTGGTAAATTGGAGAGCCTATGAGTTTGTCGGATCCTATCAGTGACATGTTGAATCGCATTCGGAACGCTTCGGGTGCAGGTTTGAAAACGACTGACGTCAGCCATTCTAAAATGAAGGGCGAGATTGCGGTTATTTTGAAGAAGGAAGGCTATGTTCGCGACGTAACCGTCGAGGGACAGGGTCGTGAAAAAATGTTGAGAGTCGTGTTAAAGTATGACGCCAACCGGAACCCCACCATCAAAGGATTGCGTCGGGTAAGTAAACCGGGGCTCAGGCGCTATGTGGGGTTTGATGAGATCCCTTTGGTGTTGGGCGGTATGGGGGTTTCTATTTTGAGCACCCCGTCTGGTGTTGTGTCGGATACCGATGCTCGGCGGAAGCGCGTTGGCGGAGAGTTGCTTTGCCAAATTTGGTAAAATCAAGCGTTTCTGAAAACACTGTAATTCAATGGATTACAGGTAACAAAGTTTAAAATAGGGGAAGAGAATGTCTAGAATCGGAAAAAAACCGATAGCCATCCCGAAGGGCGTAACGGTCCTCGTAAGTGGCGGGACGGTATCGGCTAAAGGTCCTAAAGGTGACTTGGTGACGAAACTTCCTCCGTCAATCCAGGCGGAAGTGAAGGACTCGAACATCATTGTGAGCACCGGGGAAGACACTGCGCAAGGGCGTAGCTTCCATGGGCTCGGGCGCACTTTAGTGGCGAACATGATCCTTGGAGTTGATAAGGGATATACGATTGAACTCGAGCTTCAAGGCGTTGGATTTCGTGCGGCGGTGCAAGGAAGCAAGCTCACGATGAATATCGGATATTCAAGTCCGGTGGTGCATGAAGCGCCAGCGGGCATAACAGTGGCGGTTAAGGATAGTGTGATAACGGTTGGGGGCGCGGATAAGCAGCTGGTCGGCGATGTTGCGGCGCGTATTCGTTCCTATTATCCGCCTGAGCCCTATAAGGGCAAGGGAATCCGTTATAAGGGCGAACATGTCCGGCGTAAGGCCGGTAAGACGGTGGCCTAACGTATGAAAACAGTGGATCGAAAAGAGAATCGTGCCCGCAGGCATTCAAGAATTCGTAAAGACATTACGGGAACGCTCGAGCGCGCCCGGTTATGTGTCATGGTCTCCAACAAGCATATTTATGTGCAGCTTGTGGATGATGAAAAGGGAGTGACTCTGGCAGCGGTATCATCATCGGGTAAAGATGGTGTCGGCAAAAAAAATGCCGAGGGCGCCAAGTTGCTTGGAAAACGATTGGCGGAAATTGCCATGGAAATCGGCGTTAAAGACGTTGTATTTGACCGCGGTGGATATAAGTATCACGGCCGGGTGAAGGCGATTGCCGATGCCGTACGTGAGGCAGGGTTTAAATTCTAGCCCTAGAAAGCAAGAGCACACTGTGATGAAAGAACGAACAAGGGCAGATAATAATTCAGACTCCTCCGGCGAAGTCGAGGAGCGTGTGGTGTTTGTTAACCGCTGCGCCAAAGTGGTGAAGGGCGGACGCCGATTTAGTTTTAGTGCGATTGTCGTGGTCGGCAATCGTAACGGTATGGTCGGTTACGGATTCGGAAAAGCCAATGAAGTGGCTGATGCGATTCGTAAAGGGGGCGAAATTGCCCGCCGCAGCATGATTCATATAACGCTCAGAGACAGGACGATTCCTCATGAGGTTACGGGACAGTGCGATGGCGGTTATATTTTATTGAAGCCGGCTTCACAAGGTACCGGGGTTATCGCCGGTGGTGGAATGCGCGCGGTTCTGGAACTCTCTGGTATCCATGACATTCTGGGTAAATCGCTGGGAAGCAGTAATAAGGTTAACGTGGTTAAGGCGACCATCAACGCGTTAGAGTCTTTACGGTCTCGTGATGAGATCATGGCGGCTCGTCAGAATTAATCACTAATCATTTGATCCGATAGGTGGAATAAACGATGAACTTGCATTCATTGAAAAATACGAAAGGCGCTAAGTCTTCAAGAAAGCGTCTTGGTCGCGGAATGGCCTCTGGACTTGGTAAAACATCCGGTCGCGGACATAAGGGGCAATACGCGAGATCCGGGCACAAGCACAAGCTTGGGTTCGAAGGTGGCCAGATGCGGCTGATTCGTCGCATCCCGAAACGGGGCTTTACGAATATTTCACGTAAAGAATATCTCCCCGTGAACGTTGCGCAGCTTTGCATTTTTGATGCTGGTTCTGAAGTGACTCCTGAATTGATGAAGTCAAAAGGACTCGCGAACGGGTTGGCTGACGGAATTAAGATTTTGGGCAACGGTGCGATCACTAAAAAATTAACGGTCAAGGCTCAGGCGTTCAGTGCGGAAGCCAAGGCCAAAATTGAGGCTGCCGGCGGAGCCTGTGAGATCGTTATCTAAGGGAAATGAGACCGCGACATGCTTTCCGCCTTTAAGAATAGCTTTAAGATTCCAGAGTTAAGAGATCGTATTTTATTTACGATGGGTCTTATTTTTATCTGCCGCTTGGTGGCCCATGTGCCAACTCCTGGGGTGGACGCAGTCGCATTGCAACGAGTCGTTGCGGACATTCAGAAAAGCTCAGGAGGCGGAATGCTGGGCTTGCTGGATATGTTCAGCGGAGGTGCATTAAGTAATTGCGCCGTGGGTGCACTCGGTATCATGCCGTATATCAGTGCCTCCATTATCCTTCAACTTCTTAGCGCGGTGGTTCCCGCGTTGGGACGGTTGAAACTTGAAGGGGATACAGGACGCCAGAAGCTTACGCAATATACGCGAATGCTGACGGTGTTTTTGTGCATCATTCAGGGTTGGTTTATGGCCTCAACACTCGAAAATCCAGCCGTGTTGGGTCTCCCGGAAGGGGTCAGTCTGGTTTTGAACCCGGGCTTGGGCTTTAAGCTCATGACGATTGTCACGATGACCACGGGTACCGTGTTTATTATGTGGTTGGGAGAACAGATTACACAGCGTGGGATTGGTAATGGTATTTCGCTCATCATCACCGAGGGTATTGTTAGTCGATTGCCTGCCGCTGTTGCTTATGTCATTCAGATGTTCAGCGTTGGAGAGGATGGGATTCGGCAATTTAATCCTATTCATCTGGTCGTGTTGCTGGTTGCTCTTTTCGCAGTGGTGGCGGGCACCATTATGTTAACGCAAGGCCAGCGGAAAATACCGATCCAGTATGCAAAGCGTATGGTGGGTCGTAAAGTATATGGCGGGCAAAGCACATTTATGCCTCTCCGTATCAATTATTCGGGCGTCATGCCGATTATCTTTGCCCAGTCCATCCTGATGTTCCCTGCCATTATTTTACGGCGGATCCCTGGAGAATTTTCACAGAGGCTGGCCGACCATATGTCAATGGATACGGGCTTATATATGTTGCTTTATGGAATCATGATTTTGTTTTTCTCCTATTTCTGGGTGGCAACACAGTTTAACCCGGTACAGATTGCGGATGACTTGAAGAAATATGGGGGATATGTTCCCGGGGTTCGCCCTGGAGGTCCCACCGCTGAGTTCCTGGATATGACGATGACCAAGATCACGCTAGCAGGGGCTATCTTCTTGACGGTTATTGCCGTTATTCCTTCGGTCATGTACCGCCAATTCAGTGTGCCTTGGATTGTCTCTTCGTTTTTTGGTGGGACAAGTTTGTTAATCATCGTTGGTGTAATGTTGGATACCATGAGGCAAGTGGAATCGCATCTGTTGATGCGCCATTATGACGGATTCTTGCATCGTGGCAAACTGCGTGCTCGACGATAAAATGATATTTGGAGTTACTTTGCTGTGAAGACAATAATTTTATTAGGTGCGCCGGGTGCGGGTAAAGGGACGATCGCTGAAGGAATTCGCAACGAAAGCGCTTTTATCCATGTTTCCACGGGCGATATGCTGCGCGAGGCGGTCAAAAATGGAACCGTTATCGGGCGCCAGGCTGAAGGGTTCATGAAGCGTGGCGAATTGGTTCCTGATGATGTGATTGTTGGCATCGTGGGCGAGCGGCTTGAGCGTGGCGCGCGCGATTTGGCGTATATGTTCGATGGCTTCCCGCGAACCTTTGATCAGGCTCGGTTACTTGACGAAACCTTGTCTCATTATGCGTCGAAAGTGGACAAAGTCTTTTTGTTAGACGCACCACGGCAACTTTTGATGACCCGGTTAACCGGACGACGTGTGTGTCGAAAATGCGGGCAGAGTTATCACGTAATTAATATTCCTTCTAAAAAAGAAGGTGTCTGTGATCTTTGCGATGGGGAACTCTACCAACGCCCCGATGACAGTGAAGCGACCATTCTGAATCGTTTAGAAGTATACACGAAACAAACAGAAAGCCTGATTTCGTATTACGAGAAAAAGGGCGTTCTGGTTAGAGTGGATTCCGCTCGTGAGAGGCAGGCGACTGTCTCTGAAATTTTGGCGGTAGCTAAACCCTTACTTGCGAAATGATCATTCTTAAGAATCGTAACGAGATTCGCAAGATGCGGGAAAGTGGCCGTATTGCGGCATGTGTGCGGGAGGAACTTGCTCGATGGGTATCGCCGGGGATCACGACCCGCGAATTGGATGAAAAGGCGGCTAGTTTAATAGCCGCTATGGGTGCGAAAAGTGCATTCTTGGGATACCGGGGTTATCCGGGAAATGTATGCATTTCGATAGATTCGGAAGTGGTCCATGGGATTCCTGGTGACCGACGAATCGAGTTGGGCCAGATCGTCAGCTTGGACGTGGGCGTTTTTTTTGGAGGGTTTATAGGAGATACGGCTACCACGGTGATGGTTGGCGTGACTGATCCGGACGTCATCCGGTTGGTTCGAGCGACAGAACAAGCGCTGTTGGCGGGGATTGAGATGGCGCGTGCCGGCAAGCGACTGGGGGATGTATCCCACGCCGTGGAGCAAGTTGTAACGGTAGCGGGTTTTTCGGTAGTAAGAGATTTTGTGGGTCATGGGGTGGGGCGGAAGTTGCATGAAGATCCGCAAATCCCGAATTTTGGGACGGCAGGAGCCGGACCAAAATTGAAGGTGGGGATGACGCTGGCGATTGAGCCCATGGTAAATATGGGAAATTGTGCAGTGAATGTGCTGGGAGATGGGTGGACGGTCTGCACAGCAGACAGCAAGCCTTCTGCACATTTTGAGCACACGGTGGCAATCTGTGAGGATGGCCCTGAAATTCTGACAGCGGTGTAGCCCGATGTTCGGAAATAATATTTTGGTGTGGACAACAGGATGGGCCATTGATAAATTGCCCGACTATTTTTGGAATGGAGACAGAGGATGAAGGTCAGAAGTTCAGTCAAACGGATTTGTGAGCGCTGCAAGATTGTGCGCCGCCGGGGTGTGGTGCGAGTGATTTGCACCAATTCACGTCATAAGCAGCGTCAAGGTTAAGGAGAATTTGGGATGCCCAGAATATTAGGTGTTGATATACCCGGGAAGAAGTGCATTGAATATTCTTTGCGCTATCTTTATGGAATTGGACCGACCAACGCACGTCAAGTGATTGACGAGGCCAAGATTGATCCAATCAAAAAAGCCGACGATCTGACAGATGAAGAGTTGGCCAGAATTATTAATGTGATTCAAAATACCTATCGGATCGAGGGTGATCTGCGCCGCGAAGTGGCGCAAAATATCCGTCGTTTGATCAGTATTGGAAGTTACCGTGGCATTCGTCATAAGCGCGGACTGCCTGTTCGGGGTCAGCGCACAAGTACAAACGCGCGTACCCGTAAGGGGCCGAGGCGCACAGTGGGTGCGGTTCGTGGAAAAGAAGCGCGGGCGGCCGCGAAGCAGTAACAAACAGCAGTGATAAAAGAGGTACGGGTTCGCAATGGCAGACGTTAAAGAAAAAGTTGAAGAAAAGAATGGCGCCAAGCCGGAAGCCGCTTCGGCTCCGATGCCGGACGCTTTGGCGGGGGGCGCTGATGGAGCGGCCAAGCCGGTTCGGCAGCAGCGTGTTCGTGCAGGACGTGTGGTTCCTTTTGGAATTGTCCATATTCGGGCGACATTCAACAATACAATCATTTCAGTTTCGGACAGTAAGGGTGGCGTGATTGCGTGGAGCACCTCGGGTCGTGCGGGATTCAAAGGGTCTCGTAAGAGTACCGCCTTTGCCGCTAGCGTGGTGGCACAGGAAGTGGCGCGGCAAGCAGTTGCACGCGGGATGCAGGAAGTGGAAGTCCGTGTTCAGGGGCCAGGTGCGGGTCGTGAATCAGCGATTCGCGCATTGCAGTCTGCCGGCTTGAACCTCACCATGATTAAAGATGTGACGCCGATGCCGCACAACGGTTGCCGGCCTCGCAAACGTCGCCGCGTCTAAAGGCAGATTTTGTAGAGAACAGGAGAATTCGAATGGGTAGATATACTGGACCAGCATGCAGGCTTTGTCGCCGTGAAGGTATGAAGCTGTTTTTGAAGGGGGACCGCTGCCGCATGGCAAAGTGTCCTATTGAAACCGGGCGTCCGGCTCCGGGTATGCACGGTGCACGTCCTTCCAAGAAAACGGACTATTGCGTGCAGTTGCGTGAAAAACAACGGTTGCGTCGTTCCTATGGTTTGCGCGAAGGGCAGTTCAAGCTCTTCTTCGAGCGAGCGGCAAGTAAACGTGGTGTCACGGGCGAGATGTTGTTGCAGTTGCTTGAAATGAGGCTTGATAATCTGGCGTATCGTCTGGGCTTTGGGGCTTCACGACGTGCGGCAAGACAGCTCGTTCTGCACGGACATTTCACGGTTAACGGCCGGCGCGCGGATGTGCCTTCCATGACCTTGAAGGTCGGAGACAAGATCGAAGTCAAGGGACGTAAGCAGAGTCAGGATGCCGTGAAGCGCGTGGTCGATGCTAAAGGGCGGGAAGTTTCTTCCTGGCTGACGCTGGACAAGGATACGCTGAAGGGCGAAGTGGTTCGCATTCCTACACGTGATGAAATTGCGCCGTTGGTCAATGAACAGTTGATCGTTGAATTGTACTCTAAGTAAAGTTATTCGTGCCGGGAAACGGTGAAGCTGTTTCCGGGGAAGGATTGAATCATGCCAATCAGACTGAGCAAATTCGAAATGCCCAAGCGGTTAGTTAAGGACGAAGCCTCAGCCACGCCGACGTTCGCGCGGTTTGTTGCTGAGCCGCTGGAAGTCGGTTATGGACGGACCATTGGGAACTCCTTGCGCCGCGTATTGCTGTCATCCCTTGAGGGAGCAGCAATTTCATCGGTGCGTATTGAAGGAGCGCCTCATGAGTTTTGTTCTCTTCCGGGGGTTGTGGAAGATGTAACGGATATCATCTTGAACTTGAAGAAGGTGTTGCTCAAGGCGCAGAGCCGCGAGTCCCGCCTTCTGCATTTAAAGGTCAAGGGAGCCCGCGAAGTCAAAGCGAGCGACATTCAGACGGATGGAACGATTGAAGTTCTGAATCCGAACCAGCACATTGCGACATTGGCGTCGGATGGCGTGTTGGATATGACCTTGGAAATTCGGGTAGGGCGTGGTTTTTGCCCGGCTGAATTGAACAAGAAAGATAATCAGGACATCGGCCGTATTCCGATTGATTCAATTTTCTCTCCTGTCAAACGCGTGAATTTCTTCATTGAAAACACCCGTGTGGGGCAGCGGACGGATTATGATAAACTGATCATCGAAGTCACCTCGGATGGCCGTATCTCGCCGGATGATGCGTTGACGGTTTCGGCGGCAGTCTTGCGCCATCACTTGGATGTGTTTGTCGATTACGACAAGAATGTGGTGGAGTTTGAGGATGTCGAAGCCAAGGTTGATCTTGAGCGCGATCAGATGCTCAAGACTCTTAACATGAGCGTCAATGAAATTGAGTTGAGCGTTCGTGCAGCCAATTGCTTGAATAACGCCAATATCACGACGGTGGGGCATTTGGCTCAGAAGTCTGAGGCGGAAATGCTGAAATATCGTAATTTCGGCAAGAAGTCCTTGAACGAAATTAAGGCAAAGTTAACGGATCTCGGGTTGAGTCTCGGGATGAAATTCGACGAGGATTTGGTCAAGGCCATGCGAGGGCTTGAGGCTAGCAAAGACAGCGAATAATTCCTGTCTTTAATTCGTGCCGAAGTGATGAAAGTGAAAACCGGGGTAATGGATCTGATCCATACACGGCGTAGGGATTTCGGGAGTCAGCAATGCGTCACAAAAAGAATATGGTGAAACTGGGCCGGCCTGCAGAAGCGCGTAAGGCGTTGATGATGTCGATGGTCGGCAGTCTTATTGAGGAACAGCGGATTAAGACAACCTTGCCTAAGGCCAGGTTGACCCGTGCGTTGGCAGAGAAGATGGTGACAGTGGCCAAGCGTGCCATTGCATCAGGCAAGCCTGAACAAATGCTTTTGGGCAAGCGGAAAGTTTTGGAGACGCTCCGCCACCGCAAGCCGATGTTAAAGCTTTTCGAAACAATCGCCCCCCAATACAAGGATCGTTTAGGTGGCTATACCCGTATTACCAAGCTTGGCCGCCGTGGAAGTGACAGCTCCGAGATGGCCATCCTTGAGTGGGTGGATCTCGCGATTGTAAAAAAAGGGCGCAAGACGAAGACGGCTGCTGCGGCGGGCAGTGAAGCGCCTGTAACAGAGGATGCCAAAAAGGAATCTTAAGTCCTTTGTTCCATTGCGAGGTTGATTTCACTGGAGATCGCCTCACTTCAGAAGACGCCGATAGAGATGTCGGCGTCTTTTTTTTACCAAAATGGGTTAGTGATGAGGCCTACATTGAAATATAGAGAAATTGACTGGGCCACCTGGTCTCCGAAAGAGCGCTCAACTTTGATGTTGATCATCCGAGGTGATCAGCTGTTGTTGATTCATAAAAAGCGTGGACTCGGGGCTGGTAAATTTAATGGACCCGGTGGGCGGATTGAGGCGGGCGAGACCCCGCTGGTGGCTGCCATACGCGAGGTGCAAGAGGAGATCGGAGTGACCTCCACGGAGGTTTTGCCAGCAGGTGAACTGCGATTTCAATTTGTGGATGGGCATTCCATTCACGGTTATGTGTTTACTGCGACCGGCTTTATAGGGGAGCCGTGCGAGACGCCTGAAGCCATTCCTTATTGGTTTTCCGTAAACGCTATTCCGTATCACAATATGTGGTCCGATGACCGGATTTGGCTCCCCTTGGTTTTAGCGGGCCAATCGTTTACGGCGAGTTTTTTATTTGATAAAGAACTCATGTTGGGTTGTGAGGTTTTTCCTGTATGCTGAGACGATTATGATGGACGCAGTGATAAACAACGATCAAGGAACGGCCCGAGCCTCGCTCTGGTATGTACTGTACGTCAAGCCACGTTGCGAGAAAAAGATGGCAGGGTATTGTGCGGTCCACGGAGTGGGGTGCGACTTGCCGCTTCGTGAGGAAACTAAGATTTATCAACGTCGAAAGGTAACGGTCTATAAGCCCGTATTCCCTGGGTATGTTTTTCTCTGCTTTACGCCCGATGAGAAAATGACCGTCCTTAAAAGTAATTTGGTCGTTCGGATCCTGCACGTGGACCACCAGGAGCAATTTTGTAAGGAATTGCAACAAATCCGCCAGGCCTTGGCGATTGATCCCACATTGGATGCCTCCGCCGCTTTTCAATCAGGCCGGCGGGTATTGATCAAGAGCGGTCCCTTTCAGGGCGTGGAGGGAGTCGTCCAGTTGGTTAAAGGCAAAACTAAAGTGGTTTTGAATGTAGACATCATCGGGCGCGCTATTGCTGTTGAAGTGGGAATAGAAATCTTAGAGCCTTCGGAATAATCGTACGAAGGCATTCCCTCGCACCCTCGAGAGAATCAGGAGATGACGGATGGATGTAAGTAAATTGGTGACCCCGTGTTATGTGCTGGATGAGGCCAAATTAGCGGATAATTTACGACGATTGGCTGAGGTTCAAGCGCGGACGGGGTGTAAAATCCTTCTCGCCTTGAAAGGGTTTTCAATGTTCAGCACTTTCCCTCAGATCAAGAAAGTGTTACCCGGGATTACAGCCAGCTCCTTGAATGAAGCCCGTCTGGGATTCGAGGAGTTCAAGGGGGAAGTGCACGTATATGCCCCCGCTTATCGGGCTGACGAATTTGATGAAATGATGCGCTATGCGAACCACATGGTGTTCAATTCTTTTAATCAATGGCATCAATTCAAAGCCAAAGTCGTGGATTCTGGCAAGCCCCTTCAGTGCGGTATCCGGGTGAATCCTGAACATTCTGAGGTCAAGGTAAAGCTCTATGACCCTTGCGCACCCGGCTCCCGGCTTGGCGTCCTTCTTGAGCAATTTGAAAAACAGGATCTTGCCGGTTTGTCGGGAATCCATTTCCATACCTTATGTGAATTAAATTCCGATTCCTTAGAACGGACACTAGCCGCCGTAGAGGAAAAATTCGGCAAATATTTCAGTCAATTGAGTTGGATCAACTTTGGGGGGGGGCACCACATTACGCGGGCTGATTATGACGTCGAGCTACTGTGTCAGGTGATTAGCGGGTTCCGGGCCCGATATCCTCATTTAGCAGTCTATCTTGAGCCTGGCGAAGCGATCGCCCTGAATACAGGTGTGTTGGTGTCCACCGTTTTGGATATCGTGCATAATGCCATGGACATCGCCATTCTTGATACCTCAGCGGCGGCGCATATGCCGGACGTTTTAGAAATGCCCTATCGTCCCGGAATTGTCGGAGCGGGCAAGCCTGGGGAGCAGGCCCATACCTATCGCCTTGGCGGCATGACGTGCCTGGCGGGCGATGTCATTGGAGATTATTCTTTTCCCAAACCTTTGGCGCCTGGAGATAAGTTGATTTTTACCGATATGGCTCATTATACGATGGTTAAGAACAATACGTTTAATGGAGTGGGTTTACCGTCCATAGCGATTTATCATCCCGCTCGGGAGTGCATTGAAGTGGTGCGCCGGTTCGGATACGACGATTACCGCAATCGTTTATCATGAATAAATTCTCTCAATCCGCCATGTCCGGTAAGGCTGTTTCGTTATGAGGAGTTTAGGTTTTCTAGCAGGGGCTCGATTCTGGACCACGCTTATTTTGGCCTCTACAGCCGGAATCAGCGCAGGGCGTGCTGAATCCTCCAGAATAGCTGATACCTCGCTGCCCTGGGGCCAAGCGCTATCATCCGGCCAGCTCCAGGTGGGAATCCACTTTGGCGATCAGCAGGTCGAAACCTTTGGGGATGTACTCGTCCCTATTCTTCAGCGGCAAACGGATCTGATATTCATCAATCCGCGCGGAGCCTGGAATGACGATGACGGCCAGGAATTTAACTTCGGGCTTGGAGCGCGCCATCTCTTTCCGGACAAAAACTTTATTCTCGGTGGCAATATTTTTTATGATCGGCGGGATACCGCGCTCGATAACACGTTCAATCAAGTGGGGCTCGGGCTTGAGTTCTTAAGTCGATGGCTGGATGCACGGGCGAATTATTATTTTCCTGACAATGGCGAAAAGACCGCTGATAACTATCTAGTGACCACCGGAATCAGTCAGGACCATAACGAATATTGGTATGCGCCGTCAGCTCAAGGCCATGTCATCAGTCAATATGGGTACGAGGTCAATAATTCCTACGCCATTAAAAACCTTCAGCATTACCAGACTTCCGAACGGGCGATGGCTGGGTTTGATGCGGAAATTGGGTCTATCCTCCCCGTGCCTGTGGTCATGGATTATGCTGACATCAAGGTTTTCATAGGGTATTTCTCATACCACGCTCATGCGGGCAATGATTTGTCGGGGGCCAAGGGGCGGATCGAGGTGCGGCCGGTTCCCGCAGTGTATCTGGATGCCGCTTGGTTTGAAGAGGAAGCGTTATACGGATTGCGGTATTCCGTAGGTGCTCGTGTTGCGGTTCCGTTTGACCTAGCCCGCTTGAGTCGCGGCCAGAATCCGTTCGCCGATACGCTCTCTGGATTCAAGAGGAAATCACTTCAACCGTCCTTTGCGTCCCGCCTGACCGAGATGGTCATCCGTGATCTGCATGTTCGAACTGAGGTGGCAAAGCCCGCCGAGGTGGTCGCGGATCGTCGTGTTTTGGAGAAAACCTTAATTTCACACAGCCGTAAAGATTACACTGAAATATTAGCGGAGGCGGTCACCTTTGTGTGTCAGGATAATCGGAGTGGCCTGGAAAATGGCACCTGGGAGAATCCTTACCGGCAAATCAACACGGGTGTACAGGGCGCGATGGGAAGCATGGTTTATGTGCGAGAGGCCAAGTCGCGGTATTATGAGAATGTCGTGTTGCATGACGGGCTGACCCTATGGGGGAGCGGTGCCCCGATTTATGGCCGACATGGCGTTTTCCAGGGAGACCATTGGCCGGTGGTGAATGGAGGCGGAATCGGGCCTGCTGTCACAGTGGCCAACCAGGTCAAGGTCACGGGATTTGAACTCATCCAGCCGGCAGGAATTCCGTCAGCTAGCCCGGTTATCTTTGGGAAAAATGTGACGGACGTTTCCATCGTGAACAATACGATCCGGGGAAATGGTTCGGCGGCAGCTGGAATTGAGTTGAAAGCTTCGGGAGTACCTTCTTTTTCGGCAACGGTCAGCGATAACAGGATTACGGGTGCCTCAGGGAATGGCATTGACCTTACCCTCGCCTCGGTTCCCCTGGTCAGGCTGGTGCTCGACCGGAATACGGTTAGCGGTAATGGAGGGGATGGCGCCGGGATTTCGGCAATCGCGTGTGATGATTTCTTCGCCAAGGTGGCGGGGCATTACAGCGGGAACGGGGGAATCGGTGTAAACTTTGTCGGTTCGTCGGCCCAACACGCCTTTGTGATGATGAATGGGCTTGAGGCAAATGGCAACGGACTAGGCGGTGTGGCGGTTTCTTGGCAGGCCTTTCCAGGGGAGGCCGAGGTCGAATTGTCTCGGGTAACGGCCCATGCCAATGGCGGGGATGGCCTCTTTGTTGACGCTTATGGGTACAACGGTGTTAACGCGTTATTCAGCCAAATTGATGCTCGGCACAATAGCTCGGATGGGCTCCACGCGGTGATGGTCTCGGGTGGTTCGGTGAAAGCGCGCTATTCGAATAACCGCCTGATTGAAAATGGTGGCGAAGGCTGGTTTATGGATCTTAATTCCGGCCTAGAGTCGCAAATCATCGCACGGGGAAATCAGGTCCATAACAACGTGGGCAACGGGGTGAACCTGCAGACCTTAGCCCCTTGGGATAGTGTTTACGATTGGGGTCTTGCAGCTGAATTTGGCGTGAATTCACTTCATGCCAATGGCGCATACCAGATGTTGGTGAACGGGCTGGGGACGCTGTCGGCCTCAGGAAACTGGTGGGGGACCCCGACCCCTGTGGATACGGTTGATTATCGTGCGCTGGGGGGTGGAGCCATTGTTGTGGCGCCCGCGCTTCCTGCCGCACCCATACCGTGAAATCCGTCACGCCGGAGCGGGTAGTTTTAACAGGGCTCGCAGGTGGGCTTCGACTGAAGCCGTAAGCCCCGACAGGCTGTAGCCCCCTTCTAAAGCCGAAACCAAGCGCCCCTCACAATGCAGGTCGGCCAGAGCCATCACCTTTTGTGTCAGGCCGGCAAAACCTTGTGCCGTCAGCGTAGTGGTCGCGAGTTGGTCGTCGACATGTCCGTCGAATCCCGCCGATATGAGGATAAAATCCGGCTTAAATTTAGCCAGCGCAGGAGTCAGTTTTTGCTCAAAAACTTGTAGGTAATCGAAATCGGTTGCACCTGGGGTCATGGGAACATTGAGCGTAAAGCCTGTGCCCGGCCCGGATCCGGTCTCAGAAGTTTCCCCGCTATGAGGATAAAGCGATTCTTGGTGCAGGCTGAAATAGAAAACGGACGGATCATGATAAAAGGCGTGCTGGGTGCCGTTGCCGTGGTGGACATCCCAGTCGATGATGGCAATTTTCTTTAGGCCATAACGATGTTGCAGATAGCGGGCTCCTATAGCGATATTATTGAGAAAGCAGTATCCCATTGCCCGGTCCGGCATGGCATGATGCCCAGGTGGCCGGACGGCACAGAACGCATTTTTCACCTCCCGGCACATCACGGCGTCCAAAGCCGTCAGAATGGCTCCCGCCGCCATCATAGCGGCCGTATAGGTGCCGGGTGATCCAAGAGTGACCTCATCCGGTCTGAACAGCTTTCCCGTCTCACTGGCGAAGCGGATCTGATTCACATAAAGGGGCGTATGGATGGCGGTAACGGCTTCGAGCGGGGCAGGATGCGGTTGAAGGTGGCTGAGCTGCTCCCAAAGCCCGCTCGCTTTCAAATGCTCTATCAAAGCAATCAAGCGTTGCCGCTTCTCGGGATGAGTCCACCCTGTTTGGTGTTTAAGAAAGACCGGATCATAGAGAAAAGCGGTCTTAAGCATGGTATCGTCCAAAATCATTCACGTGGGTCAAGATAGAGCGCTCGCTGAATTTCGTCAATCCTGCCGGAACGACATGTAGCACCGCACTGTGTGCGGAATCTTTCAGAATTTCCGATCACAGATCGGTGCTACATCGCGAAAACGTCCGCCCAGGGCGCCTAGGGCATTTCCCTCGAATCCGCCTTGATTCCCGCCTCTGACAAAGGTATCTTGGAGCCCATTTTCAACAGCGAGGAGTCATAAAATGGATATTCAAAAATTGTTTGCGGATCGTATCGGTGGCGAGAAATTCGGGACGACCAACGAGATCTATAAATTTGAGAAGATCAAGCGCGCCAAAGCGGCCGCCCGCTCCGCCCGGCCCACGGTGGAATTGCTTGATTTTGGAGTTGGAGAACCTGACCAGATGGCGCCTGCCCCGATTCGAAAAGCTCTGAAAAAGGCGGTGGATAATCCTGCTAACCGAGGGTATTCCGATAATGGCATACGCGAGTTCAAAGCGGCAGCCGCCGATTACATGAGCAAGTTCTTTGGGGTTACCGATTTGAATCCCGACACCGATATTTGCCATAGCATCGGCTCAAAGCCGGCACTGGCCATGTTGCCCCTGTGTTTTATCAATCCCGGTGATGTGGCGTTGGTCACGGTGCCCGGTTATCCGGTTCTCGCCACGCACACCCGCTATCTTGGCGGCGAAGTGGTGAAGGTGCCGTTGAAAAAGGAAAACCAGTTCTATCCTGACCTCAACAGCATTGATCCGACCGTTCTAGCGCGCGCCAAGCTCTTCTATGTCAATTATCCCAATAATCCGACTGGTGCCGCCCCCACGGAAGAATTGTTTGACCAGTTAATTGCCTTTGCCCAGAAGCATAACATCCTGATTGTTCAGGATGCGGCCTACGCTACTTTGGTTTACGGTCAGCCCATTTCGATCTTGAGCCGTCCGGGCGGTAAGGAGGTCGCGGTTGAATTGCATTCCATGAGCAAGAGCTACAACATGACCGGCTGGCGGCTAGGCTTCGTTGCTGGCTCCCAGCGCACGGTTCAGGCTTATGCCGAAGTGAAGGATAATGTGGACTCCGGTCAATTCAAGGCCATTCAATTAGCCGCTTGCGAGGGGATCGCGGACAAGAAACTCGCTGATAAAATCAAGAAGCACTATGAGCGCCGGCTGAAGAAAATGGTCAAGGTTCTCAAGACCGTTGGGTTCAAGGCGAAAATGCCGGGCGGTACGTTCTATCTGTATGTTCCGGCCCCCCGTGGTGCGGGCGTGCAGACCTTCAACACCGCAGAGGATGCCTCGCAATACCTGATTCGCGAATGCTCCATTTCCACCGTTCCCTGGGATGATGTGGGCCCCTTCCTGCGGTTTTCGGCAACTTTCGAGTCAAAAGATAATGCGGATGATGATCGCGTGATTGCCGAGTTGGGTGCACGCTTGATGAAGGCGAATCTGAGATTCTAAATACAGGCGCTTTAGCCTGCATGGCGGCGATACCTAAAGAGGAGTCAAGCATGAAGACGGGTGCGATTTTGCAAGAAGCCCAGCTAATTGCCGGGATTGAGGAAAGCGCACGCATGGTGGGCGCTCTGGTTTTCCAGGTGTCCACGCTCCAGGCCATTTGTTCATTGGTCGTGACGGCGCTCAGAAACGGGAACAAGGTCTTAACGGCGGGTAACGGAGGAAGCGCCGCGGAGGCCATGCACATGGCGGAGGAACTTATGGGCCGTTTCCGCCACAATCGGCGCTCGCTGCCTGCGTTAGCACTAGTGGCGGACGGTACGACGCTGACCTGTATCGCCAATGATTTTGGTTATGAGCATGTTTTCAGCCGCCAGATTGAGGGGCTTGGTAAAAACGGGGATATACTGGTGCTCTTCAGTACCAGTGGGGCGGCGGTAAATTTGCGCTTGGCCCTTGAGGCGGCACACGCCCAGGGAATGAAAGTCGTTGGACTTCTCGGGAAAGACGGGGGCCCATTAGCCGGGCAATGCGACCAAGAGCTGATCGTCAAGGGCACGGCCACAGAACGTATTCAAGAGGTTCATCAGGTGGTACTGCATCTGATCCTTGATGCGGTTGAGAGCGAGCTTGCCTAAATGACCGAGGATGCCCGCAAAGACAAAGGGCCGCGTTTGCCGCCTTGGATCCGGATTCGATATTCCGGCAACGACAACCAGGAATCAGTGAAGCAGTTGCTCAAGGACAGTGGCTTGCATACGGTTTGCCAAGGCGCACAATGTCCCAATCAGCATGAGTGCTTCAGTCGTGGCGTGGCTACCTTTATGATCCTAGGTGATACGTGCACCCGTGATTGTCGATTTTGTGCGGTCAAATCGGGACGTCCCCCCGCCGTCGACCCAGATGAGCCACGTCGGCTGGCAGAGGCCGTGGCCCATCTCAAGTTACGTCATGTGGTGGTTACCAGTGTGACGCGCGATGATCTTCCTGATGGCGGGGCCAGTCATTTTACCGCCACGATCAAAGCCATACGCGTGCAGTCGCCGACGGCGACGGTTGAAGTGTTGACCCCTGATTTCAAGGGGGTGGAGCGAGATTTGGATGTGGTGTTAGAGGCGGCACCCGACGTGTTCAATCATAACCTGGAGACAGTGCGGTCGTTGCAAAAAATGATTCGGCCGGCGGCCAGTTATGACGGCTCCCTAGCCGTGCTGGCATACGTGGCCCATCATGCCGGTGGGCGGACTTCTGTGAAGTCGGGTCTGATGGTGGGGCTGGGCGAGACGGATGAAGAGGTCTATGCCGCCATGGTGGATTTAAGACAGGCGGGGGTGGCGTTGCTCACTATCGGACAATACCTGGCGCCTTCGGCCACACACGCTCCGGTGAAGCGATATGTGACGCCTGAGCAATTTGAAGAATACGCACGGAGGGGACAGTCCATGGGCTTCAGGAATGTGGCCTCCGGGCCCATGGTGCGTTCTTCGTATATGGCTGAGCATCAATTCCTTGGTGCTGAAAAACTAGGAGAACAGGGTGTTTGAGTATTCCGCTTTTTGGATAGCAGGCTTTTTGTGTCGAACCATTCCGCTCCATTTTGCCTATTGGCTAAGTCTGCGGATCTCCGATGGTTATTTTTTCTTCGAGCGGCGTGGTCGCAATGCCGTGATGGCCAATTTGCGGCAGGTGATGGCGTTTCGCGGCACCTATCCCACCGAGCGTGAAATTAGGCTAACCACTCGTACCACATTTCAATTTTTTGGAAAATACCTGGTGGATTTTTTCCGGTTTCAGCGGCTGAGTGAGGCCGATATCAAAAGGTTGGTGACGATTGAGCATCCCGAATACATCGAACAGGCGTGGAAGCAAGGGAAGGGCGTCATTGCGGTAACGGCACATTTGGGAAACTGGGAAATTGGAGGAGCCGTTCTGGCTGGGATGGGGTACCCCATCAATGTCGTGGCCTTGAAACAGCCTTCCGCCAAACTGAACGATTTTTTTCAGAAGCACCGCCGTAAACGCGGGATGGTGGTGGTGCCGCTGGGCTCGTCTGTCAAACGGCTGGTAGGCGCCCTGCGGCG